>JBATLA010000673.1:0-1881 GCA_049669945.1 Polyangiales bacterium
AGTGAGCAGCGTGCCTCCGCGCCCATCGTTTCGCTCGTGCTTGGCGGCGCCGCTGGCGCCGGGCTTCGCCCTGGGGGCTCGCGCTTCCGTCTGCGACAGTAAGCCCATTGTTGACAATTCCGATGTGGGAACCCATATATTCCATTCGGTGAAGCTCTCCAACAAAGGTCGATACGGTGTGCGCGCCATCTTCGACATCGCTTTTCATAGCGGTGGCAAGGCCACGCAGATCAAGGACATTTCGCGGCGGCAGGCGATTCCCCCGCGCTTTCTCGAGCAAATTTTCCAGGACCTCAAGCGGGCCAGCCTGGTGACTTCGAAGCGGGGGCCGCGCGGCGGCTATGCCCTGGCGATGGATCCCGACGACATCCGGCTTGGCGACATCGTGCGCGCGCTCGAGGGTCCCATCCTGCTGACGAGTGGCGATGGCAACGGCGACGGTGACGAGACTAGTAGGGTGGTTACAGAAAATGCGTTTTCGGAGCTTTCCGACAGTATCGAGGCGTGCTTCGACGCCATCACGATCCAAGATCTATGTGACCGAGGCGACGCACACGGCGTGCGCCGCGCTCCCCCTCGCCGCTACGTCTACTCCATCTAATGCCTGCTCCCGTCGTCGATAGCGTCCTCGATCTCGTAGGCGAAACCCCGGTTGTTCAGTTGCGTAGGCTGTCGCCCGAAGGCGGCGCCACGATTTGGGGCAAGTGCGAGCATCTCAACCCGGGTGGCTCGGTCAAAGACCGCATCTGCCTGGCGATGATCGAAGCTGCGGAAGCCGAGGGGCGTTTGAAGCCAGGCGACACCATCGTCGAACCGACGAGCGGTAACACCGGCATCGGGCTCGCACTGGTGTGCGCGCGCAAGCGCTACAAGCTCGTGCTCACGATGCCGGCGAGCATGTCACTCGAACGTCGCGCGCTGCTCGAAGCGTACGGTGTCGAGATCGTGCTCACCGAGCCGGAGCGCGTCATGGAAGGCGCGATGGAAGCCGCGCGACGCGTGGTCCAAGAGCGTGGCGCGTTCATGCCCGAGCAGTTTTCCAACCCCGCGAATCCGGGAGTTCACATGCGGACGACCGCAGCCGAGCTGCTGCAGGCCTTCGAGGGCCAGACCATCGACGCGTTCGTCGCTGCGGTGGGGACCGGCGGCACGGTGAGTGGCGTGGGCGAGGCGCTCAAGGCGCGCAATCCGCGCACGCGAGTGATCGCCGTCGAGCCAGCGGCCAGCCCGGTTCTGATCGGTGGCGAGCCAGGACCCACGAAAATCCAGGGTCTGAACGCCGGCTTCGTCCCCGACAATTACCACCCGGACACGGTCGACGAAGTGATTGGTGTGTCGGACCAGGACGCATGGGACACCAAGCTCGCACTCGCGACCCACGAGGGGTTGCTCCTCGGTATCAGTGCGGGCGCGAATGTCTGCGCGGCGAAACAGGTGGCCAGCGAGCTCGGGCCCGGCAAGACCGTCGTGACCATCTTGTGCGACACAGGCGAGCGCTACTTCAGCTTAGGGCAGTACTTCCAATGAGCGCCGAGTCACGTGCACTCGTCGTTGGCGCAGGCGGCTTGTCATCTCCGGTGCTGCGTCTGCTCGCCAAAAGCTCGATCGAGCATGTCACCATCGTCGATGACGACCTGGTCGACGAGAGCAACTTGCACCGACAGACGCTCTACGGGGACGCCGACGTCGGGCGCTCGAAGATCGAGCGTGCCAAGGCCGCCGTGCAGGCGCTCCGCCCCGGGCTCTCGGTTCGCACGGTGGAGGGGCGCTTCGTTCCGGACACCGCACTCGGACTTCTCTCGGAGCACACGATGGTGATCGAAGGGGCCGACAACCTCGCGACCAAGTTTCTAGTCGCCGACGCCGCACACATCGCCGAAG
>JBATLA010000674.1:0-6939 GCA_049669945.1 Polyangiales bacterium
TGCTCTCGCTCAGCAACACAATCCCGAGCGTTTCGAACATCCAAGCGCACGCGCGCATCATCCGCGAGAAGGCGGTTGTCCGTGCGCTCATTCGCTCCTGCCACGAAGTCGTCTCCCGCGGCTATGGTGACTACGGGCCGTTCGAGGAGTTCCTCGACGAGTCGGAGTCGTCGATCTTCGCGGTGGCCAAGGAGCGCGCCCGCAATCCGTACGAGCATGTCAAAGACATCGTCATGCGGACGTTTCAGGAGATCCATGAAACGGCCAATCGCGGTGAGGCGATCACCGGCCTTCCGACTGGCTACAAGCAGCTCGACAAGATGACTGCCGGGATGCACGCGGGCGATCTCATCATCGTCGCGGGGCGCCCCGGCATGGGCAAGACTTCTTTCGCGCTCAACGTGGCGCACAACGCCTGCGACAAGGCCAAGGCTCCGGTGGCGGTGTTCTCCCTCGAGATGCCCAAGGGGCAGCTCGTTCGGCGTCTTCTCGGCAGCGAGGCCCGGGTCGACGGCAACCGCATCCGCACCGGGCAGCTCCAGAAGGACGACTGGCCGAAGCTCGCCGACGCGGCGGGCACTTTGAGCGAGATGCCGATCTGGATCGACGACACGCCGGCGATCACGATGCTCGAGCTGCGGGCCAAGTCGCGGCGTCTGAAGTCCGAGGTCGGCCTGGCGATGATCGTGGTCGACTATCTGCAGCTCATGCGCTCCGGGTCACGCAACGACTCCCGCGAACAAGAGATCAGCGAGATCAGCCGAAGCTTGAAAGCGCTCGCCAAAGAACTCGAGATCCCGGTGATCGCGCTCTCGCAGCTCAACCGCGGCGTCGAGTCGCGCGGCGTCAAAGACAAGCGCCCGCAGCTTTCCGACCTCCGCGAGTCCGGCGCCATCGAGCAGGATGCCGACACGATTTGGTTCATCTACCGCGACGAGGTGTACAACCGCGAGAGCGACGACCGAGGCATTGCCGAGATCATCATCGGCAAGCAGCGCTCGGGCCCCACCGGCACCTGCCGCGTTCGCTTCTTCAACGAGTACACCCGCTTCGATGACCTGGCGGAGTCCGACTACTACGGCGGCGGCGCCAGCCCTGGTGCAGCCGACTTCAGGGACAACTAGGGGCTGGCGGTGGGGGTGGGTGGGTTGGATGTAACTAAACCAACCCCGGCGACCAACACTCCCTTGGCCACCCAAGACGTGCGCCGCAGCTCCCTACAAGTCCTTCACTTCACCAATCAGCCCCTGCAGCACCTTCTTGGCGTCGCCGAAGACCATCATGGTGTTGTCGTACTCGAAGAGCTCGTTCTTGATGCCCGCGTAGCCTGGGCTGAGGCTTCGCTTGACCACGAAGACCGAGCGAGCCTCGTGGGCGTTGAGGATCGGCATGCCCGCGATTGGGCTGGCCGGGTCCTTGGTCGCGGCCGGGTTCACGACGTCATTGGCGCCGAGAATGATCACCACGTCGGTGCTCTTGAACTCGGGATTGATCTCGTCCATCTCGAGCAGCTCCTCGTAGGGGACGTCGGCTTCGGCCAGGAGCACGTTCATGTGGCCCGGCATGCGGCCCGCCACCGGATGGATCCCGTAGGTGACCTTGGTCCCGCGTGACTTGAGCAGATCCGCGAGCTCGCGCACCGCGTGCTGGGCCTGCGCCACGGCCAGGCCGTAGCCCGGGATGATGATGACCGACTCTGCGTCCTCGAGGACCATCGCCGCCTCTTCGGGGCCGCAGGAGGTGACGTTCGTGTATTCGTCGTTTCCGCCGCCACCGGCACCATCCGCGACACCGAAGCCGCCAACCAGAACATTGAGGAGCGAGCGGTTCATCGCCACACACATGATCTGCGTGAGAATCAGTCCGGCCGCGCCCACCATCGCGCCGGCGATGATGAGGAGCGGGTTTCCGATGACGAAACCGGCCATCGAGGCTGCGACGCCCGAGTACGAGTTGAGCAGCGAGACGACGACCGGCATGTCTGCGCCGCCGATGGGAATCGTCAGCAGGATGCCCAGGATGAGTGACACCGCGGCCAGCAGGAGCACCCACATGACCGAGTCGGGGCCGCCCGCCATGACGGCGAGCGCACCGAAGACGATCGCGGCAATCAAAAGCCCGAAGGTGATGAAATGGCGAGCCGGAAGCAGAATCGGCTGGCCCTTCTTGAGGCTCCCCTGGAGCTTCATGAGGGCGATGATGCTGCCCGTGAACGTGATGCCGCCGATGAGGACCGAGAGCATCACGGTGATCGCCTCGTCGGTACCGAGTGTCTCGTAGACCGTGGCGGCGACGCCTTCTTGCACGACCAGCCGCCAGTAGACGGAGGTCGCCACCAACGCGGATGCGATGCCGCCGAAGCCGTTGAAGAGCGCGACCATCTCCGGCATCGAAGTCATCTGCACGCGGATCGCGAAGGCCCCTCCGATGACGGTGCCGAGCGCCATGCCGCCCACTATCCACCGGTAGTCGACGGTGCCGAGCTCGAGGAGCGCGCCAACGATGGCGAACAGCATGCCGACGGCCGCCAGCGTGTTGCCCTGGCGGGCGGTTTTGACCTTCGAAAGCCGTTTGATCCCGAAGATGAAGAGAACCGTGGAAAGCAGATAGATGATCGGGACCACGGTCGACGTGATGAGTTCGCGGCTCATTTCTTCTTCTTCTTTCCGAACATGCGCAACATGCGGTCGGTGACGAGGAAGCCGCCGACGACGTTGATGGTTGCCGTCACGATGGCCAGCGCCCCGAGGATGTTGGCGACGGTGGGTGGGGCGGTGGTCGCGGCGGCGACCGCGCCGACGATGGTGATGCCACTGATGGCGTTTGCGCCGCTCATCAAGGGGGTGTGCAAGGTCGGCGGCACCTTGGTGATCATCTCGAAGCCGACGAAGCTAGCGAGCACGAACACGTAGATGCCAATGAGCAGAGGTCCCAGAGTCACGTTCGCGTTCCTTTCCTAAAGGGCCTCGGCGGTCGGTCCGTGCCGGACTTCGCCGTTGTGGGTGAGTAGGGCGCCGTCGAGGATCTCGTCCTCGAGGTCCAGAACCACCTCTCCATCTTTCAGTATGCTGAGGAGAAGGGCCTGGATATTCCGCGCGTATAGCAGGCTCGCGTCGGCTGGCGTGGCTGCGGGCATGTTCGGGTGGCCAATGATGGTTACGCCCTCGGCAAGGACCATCTCGCCGCTCTTGCTGAGCTCGCAGTTGCCGCCTTGCTCGACTGCCAGGTCGACGATTACCGCGCCTTCGCGCATGTCCGCGACCATTTCCTTGGTGATCAGCCTGGGTGCCGGGCGACCCGGGACGAGCGCCGTCGTGATGACGGCGTCCGCTGCGACGACCTTCTCGCGGACGATCTTCTGTTGGGCGGCGAGCTGTGCAGGCGTGAGCTCGCGCGCGTAGCCGCCTTCGCCCTCACCGCTCTCGTCCATCGGGAAGTCGATGAAGCGCCCACCGAGCGACTCGACCTGCTCCTTGACGGCGGGCCGAATGTCGGAGACCTCGACGACGGCGCCGAGCCTCTTCGCCGTCGCGATCGCCTGTAGACCCGCAACGCCCGCTCCCATGATGACGATCCGGGCGGGTTGGATGGTGCCGGCTGCCGTCATCAGCAGCGGGAAGTACTTGTCGAGGTAGGTGGCCGCCATGAGCACAGCCTGGTAGCCGGCTATCGAAGCCTGCGAGCTGAGCGCGTCCATCGACTGCGCCCGGCTGATGCGCGGGATCAGCTCCATCGCGATTGTACTCACCTTGCGGTCGCGAAGGATACGCACCGAGTCGAGGTTCTTGTGCTGCGACATGAACCCGATGAGGATCGCACCCTCCTTGATCTTCGAGGCCTCAGCCGGGGTGATCGGGTAGACGCGAAACACGAGGTCTGCGTTTCCCCATGCGGTTTCGACCTCCGCGTCCGCGACTACCTTCGCACCGGCCTGGCGGTACTGCTCATCCGTGAAATGGGCGTGCTTGCCCGCTCCGCTTTCAACGACCACCTCGAAGCCCTCTTTGACGTAGCGCTTCGTGGTTTCTGGTGTACAGGCGACCCGAGTTTCGCCATCGGCGATTTCCTGGGGCACGAAAATCTGAGGCATGCCTTCCTCCCGCGCGGGCGCTGCCTGAGGCAAACCCGATTGAAACAGTCAACAACCGTGCTGCCGCGCCGGGTGTTGTTACTGGCGATCTGGGGTCATGTCCAGCCCAGGACAAAAAACCCGAGGCGCACCTTTTGCGTTTTCGCTGGGGCTGCTAGATCCGGCGCGCCGACGTAGGAGGACAAGAGCATGGGGAATCCCGCGCAGCTCGATGAGCTCGCCATCAAGACGATTCGAGGCCTGAGCATGGATGCCGTACAGGCCGCCAACTCAGGTCATCCAGGGACTCCGATGGCGCTCGCGCCCCTCGGTTGGGCGCTGTTTTCCAAGCTTCGTCGCCATGATCCCGCCGACCCGGCGTGGCCTAACCGTGACCGCTTCGTGCTCTCGTGCGGGCATGCGTCGATGTTGCAGTACTCGCTGCTTCACCTCAGCGGATACGCGCTCACGCTCGAAGACATTCGCAAGTTTCGCCAATGGGGGAGCCTCACGCCGGGCCATCCCGAGAATCACATCACGCCCGGCGTCGAGACGACGACTGGTCCGCTCGGGCAGGGCATCGGCAACGGTGTTGGTATGGCGATGGCCGAGCGCCATCTGGCGGCCCGCTTCAACAAGCCCGGCTATGACCTGTTCGATCACCGTACCTGGGTCATCGCATCCGACGGCGACATCATGGAAGGCGTGGCGTCGGAGGCCGCATCGATCGCCGGTCACCTGAAGCTCGGCAAGCTGACCGTATTCTGGGACGACAACGAGATCACCATCGACGGTCGGACCGACTTGTCGTTCAGCGAGGACGTCCTCGGCCGGTTTGCGTCGTACGGCTGGCACACCGAGAGCGTCGACGACGGTGAGGACATGGCTGCCTTGGTGGCAGCCGCCGAGGCGGCCGCCAGGGACACGCGCCCGAGCTTCATCCGAGTCCGGACGATCATCGGGCGCCCTTCGCCCAACAAGCAGGACAGCTCGGCAGCCCACGGCGCGCCGCTCGGCGCAGATGAAATCATTGCGACCAAGCAGGTGATGGAGTGGCCGACCGACCCGTTCTTCGTTCCGGACGAGTTGGCTTCCGCCGCCGAAGGGATTCGGGCCTGCGGTGCTGAAGCGCACCAGTCTTGGGCGCAGTGCCTCAGCGAGTACAGAAAGGCGTTCCCCGAAGCCGCGGCGAATCTCGATGCCGCGCTCACTGGGGAGCTCCCGGCAGGTTGGGACGCCGACCTTCCGACGTTCGAGGCGGACGCCAAGGGCCTTCCGACGCGCAAAGCAAGCGGTGCGGTGCTCAACGCCCTTGCCGCGAAGCTTGACGGTCTCGTCGGCGGTTCCGCAGATCTGGCTGGCTCGAACAACAGCCAGATGAAGGGGCTCGATAACTTCCTTCCGGGCGCGGGCGGCGTGCCCCGCAACATGGACTGGGGCATTCGCGAGCACGGCATGGGCGCCGCGATGAACGGGATGGCCCTCCACGGCGGCGTAATACCGTACGGCGCGACTTTCCTGGTGTTCAGCGATTACATGCGGCCGTCGATTCGCTTGGCTGCGCTGATGAAGCTCCACACCCGCTACATCTTCACGCACGACAGCATCGGCCTTGGCGAAGACGGTCCGACGCATCAACCCGTCGAGCATTTGGCGGCGCTCCGTGCGATTCCCGACCTCGCCGTGTTCCGGCCTGCCGACGCCAACGAAGTGCGCGAGTGCTGGAAGGCGGCGATCGAGTGGGATGGGCCCGCAGCGCTGGCGCTCACACGTCAGAACGTTCCGGTGCTCGACCGCAGTGTGCTGGCAAGCGCAGGCAAGGCCGCGCGAGGCGCGTACACCTTGCGCGAGGCGGGGGGCGGTGGCCCGGACGTGATCCTCGTTGCCACCGGAAGCGAAGTTTCGTTGGCACTCGGTGCTGCGGCCGTCCTCGAAAAAGATGGCACCTCCGTGCGCGTCGTCAGCATGCCTTGTTGGGAGCTGTTCGAGAAACAAGACGAGGCCTACCGTCGAGACGTACTCCCTCGAGGAGTGCCGAAGGTCGTGATCGAGGCTGGCATTCGGCAGGGCTGGGACCGGTGGGTCGGCAACGACGCTGCCTTCGTCACGATCGATCGATTCGGCGCGTCAGCCCCTGCGGAGGTGCTGTACGAGAAGTTCGGAATCACGATCGAACACACCGTCGCCGAGGCGCAGCGCTTGCTGTCCTGACTAGCCGACCGCCGCGATCGCCGCGTCGTAGTCTGGCTCTTGCGCGATCTCGGGGACGAGCTCGGTGTGAATCACCTTGTCGTTCTCGTCGACCACGACGATCGCGCGGGCGGACACGCCCTTGAGCGGGCCGTCGACCAGCTCGACACCGTAGTCCCGGTTGAAGCTTCCGCGGAAGGTCGACAGAGGCATGACGTCCTCGATCCCTTCGGCTGCGCAAAATCGGTTCTGAGCAAAGGGCAGATCCGCACTCACCATCAGCACCACGACGCCGTCGAGGCCAGCCGCCCGCTCGTTGAAGACGCGGGTTGCGGTCTGGCAGACCGGCGTGTCGTAGCTCGGGTTGATCGAGAGGATCTTCTTCTTGCCCGCAAAGCTGGCGAGGTTCTTCTCGCTCATGTCAGTCGCGACGAGCAGAAAGTCCGGGGCGTCGTTGCCGATTGCGGGCAGGTCGCCGTTGGTCTGGATGGGGGTTCCCTTGAGGGCGGTGGTAGCCATGCGGCGAGTTATAGGGACCTCGGCCGAAATTCCAAGCGGTTGCCGACGAAAAAGAAATTCATTATCAGTAGCCGGTGAGCCCCTCCCTCGCGGATCTCCGTCCCGGCCAAGTTGCCGAAATCGTGTCGATCGACTGCGATCGGCGGATGTCGCGGCGCCTC
>JBATLA010000675.1:0-1865 GCA_049669945.1 Polyangiales bacterium
GCCTTGTCCGCCGGCGCCCGAAGAGCCGCCGCTGCCTCCGTCCGAGCTCGAGCAGCCGGTCAGCGCCCATGCGCCGCCGAGAACCAATGCCAAAATCAAGCTAGCGCCTCTCATACCAAACCTCCAAGGCCTGCTGAGTAGCAAGGAATTGCGAAACTGACCAGGCATCCACGGTACCAAACGTCCCCGCGAGCCCGAAGGGCGAACCCCAGCGCGCATGCGCCGCCAAGCCCGAGCGCAGCGAAGTGCGCGGAGGCACGCTGCTCACTCGCGTGAGAGTGATAATGAGACTCCCGATGGGGGTGGGCGGGTCAGACGTAACAAAAAAACGCGCTGGGTGCACGAGGCACGCCGGCGCGTTTTGTTTGTGCGTGCTCCCCGCAGGGAAGCATCGCGTTTGCTCGGGGCTACTCGCCGTTCTCAAAGCTCGAGAGGTCGGGAAGCTCGTCGAGGTCCGGCTGAAGCGCGATCTCGATGCGTCGGTTGAGCGCGCGGCCTTCCTTGGTGGTGTTGTCCGCGACCGGCTGACTGTCGGCGTACGCGGCTGCGGAGACGCGGGTGCCTGGGACGCCGTACTCGATGAGGAGCTTGGTCACGTCGATGGCGCGCGCGCCGGAGAGCTCCCAGTTCGAGGGGAAGCGCGCGGTCTTGATCGGCTTGTTGTCGGTGTGACCGCCAACCTGGAAGACGCGGGACTCGAGGCTCGCCAACACGGGACCGAGCTCGGCGAGAACGCGGACGCCATCCTTCTTGAGCTTCGCGCTGCCGCTTGCGAAGAGGACGGCCTCGGGAAGCTCGATGACCATCTTGCCGCGCACGATGCGGACCTTGAGCTTGCCGGAGTCGATCATCGACTTCAGCTGCTTGAGCATCGAGTTGTACTCGGCGAGACGGCGCGCGGCCTGTGCTTCACGCTCGGCGGCTTCTGCGAGCGCGGCTTCCATGGCGTTGATTTCGCCGGTGTAACCTTTCACGAGCTTGTTGAGGTTCTCGCGGTCCTTCTTGCACTGGTCGAGCGATGCGCCCGTCTCTCCAGTTTGCGCTTCGAGATCGGCGATTCGTGCGTCCTTGGCCCTCAACTCGTCTTTTTTACAACCTGCCGTCAGCATCAGACTGACCGCCAATAGAAATACCCAGCTTGCTTTGTGCATGTGCCCCTCCGGTAAAGGATATAGTAGTGATTGGGTCCGGCACCTTATCAAGGGCTTTGCGGGAGGCAAGTAGGACTTTGTAGGGCCCTCGGGCCGGCCCAGGACCCCCCGGCCGGGCCGGTTCAGGTCTTGGCGAGCTCGCCCCGGCGGAGCTTTCTGTACATGACCAGGGAGGCGCTCAGGATCTTCAGTGCCTCGTCGCGCTCCTGCATGCCTTCGACGACCACTTCCTTGTGCTCGAGGGCCTTGTAGTCCTCGAAGAAGCGCTGAATCTCGCGGAGCTTGTGCTCGGGGAGGTCGTTCAGGTTCCTCCGCTCGCTGTAGACCGGATCGTTGACGCTCACGGCGATGATCTTGTCGTCGATGCCTTTGTCGTCGCGCATGCGCATCACACCGATGGCGCGCGCGTGCATGATGCAGAGTGGGACGACCGCCTCCTGGCCGAGGACGAGGGCATCGAGTGGGTCGCCGTCGTCACAGAAGCTCCGTGGGACGAAGCCGTAGTTGGCTGGGTAGTGCACCGCGCTGAAGAGGACGCGGTCGAGCTTGAGCAAGCCGCTCTCTTTGTCGAGCTCGTACTTGTTCTTGCTCCCCATGGGGACCTCGATGACCACAGGGAAGGTGTCAGAGAGTTGGTCCTCGTCGATGTACACTTCGTGCCAGGGATGCATCTCGGCTCCTTAAGCCCAACTGGGCGTCGCTTCCACTTGCGTA
>JBATLA010000676.1:0-4987 GCA_049669945.1 Polyangiales bacterium
GGCGTTCAATCGCTACGTCTGTTACGTCGACAAGGCCGAGGATCTCGCGACGATCAAGTACCGGCGGGCGCGCATCTACTACGAGGCCAATCGCTTCGAGGAGGCTGCCGTGCTGTTCCGCGACATCGCGTTCAATCACAAGGACAGCGAGCTCGCTGAGTACGCCGCGAACCTCTACCTCGATTGCCTCAACGTCTTGGGAACGAAAATCGCGGAGCCGCGCGTCGCGTGTATCCAGGAGCTCGGGGCGTCGATCGATCCGATGAGCGCCTCGTACTGTGGCACGGAGACGCTCCAAGACGAGCACCCGGACCTCTGCGGCACCTTGGGCACGCTGCAGTGCCAGGTGCGCCGAAAGGAAGCGGAAACCTACCAGAAGACCGGCGAGTTCAAGAAGGCCGCCGCGACCTACGTCCGCATCTTCCGCCGACACGAGGAGTGCGGCGAGATGGACGAGATGCTCTACAACGCCGCGATCAACTTCGAGGCAGCGCATTTGCTCGGCCGCGCTATCCAGGTGCGCACAGTGCTCATCGAGCGCTACCCGGAGAGCAAGCTCAGCAAGCAGGCCGTGTATCTGATCGGGCAGAACTTCCAGGCGCTCGCCTACTACGAGCAGGCCGCGAAGTACTACGAGCAGTTCGCGCGCAAGTTCCCCGGCGAGGACGGGAAGCGCTGCACCGCCGAGGACAAGAAGAACGGCACCTGCCCGAACGCCATCGAGGGCCTCGAGCAGGCGACGTTCTTCCGTATCGGCTTGGGCGATGACAAGACCGCCATCGAGAACTCCGACCTCTTCGCCAAGAACTACCGGAAGAAGCTCCCGCGACAGACGTCGCAGGTGTTTTTCTCGATTGGCTCGATCTACGAGCGGCAGGAGCGCTGGTTCCAGGTGATCACGCACTACCGCGAGTACCTCAAGAAGTACGGTAAGGTGGGCATGCCCCATCAGGTGATCCAGGCGCACACCGCCATCGGCCGCGCGTTCTGGGAGCTCAACAGGAAGGGCGAGGCGAAGCCGAGCTTCGCCTCGGCGGTCAAGGCATGGACGTCGGGCGCGCCCAAGCGGATCTCTGCCCTGAAGACCTCCAAGGAGAACAAGGTGCTCTACCTTCGGGAGGCGCTCGATAGCGCTGCGGAGTCGCAGTTCTACCTGTCGGAATACAAGTTCGCCGATTTCGAGAAGGTCGCGTTCCCGCAGTATCGTGGGGGCAAGAGCATGGCCCGGGTGAAGAAGTGGTCTGACACCGAGTTCAAGAAGTGGGTGAAGCGCAAGCAGGGTGTCCTGCGCGCGGCCGAGGCGGAGTACGCCAAGGTCGCCCGGATGACCGTCAATGCCGGCAGTGTTGAGATGAAGTCGGCCCCTTGGCAGATCGCCGCTGCCTCCCGTACGGGCGAGATGTACCGAAGCTTCGTGGACGAGTTCCGCGATGCACCCATTCCGCGGGAGATCGAAAAGGACCCAGAGCTCTTCGACATTTACGTCGGCGCGCTCGATGACGTCTCCGAGCCGCTCCAGCGGCAAGCGGTCGACAAGTTCGAGTTCTGCCTGAAGACCGCCACGCAGGTCCGCTGGTTCAACAAGTGGTCGCGGGCGTGCGAAGCAGAGCTCAACGGGCTCAACCCGACGAAGTACCCGGTTGCGGCCGAGCTTCGCGGCGAGCCGAACTACGTGAAGGCGACAGTCGGTGACCCCGGCGTGGTCGACCTCGGCGCCATCAATCAGCAGCGTTTGAATACCAAAGATGCGGTTGCCAACAGGGAGGAACCGTGATGCGAAACCATAGCGTAGCGTTCATTGCCATCGCGCTCGTCGTCGGTTGCGGCGGCGGCGAGGGCACCAGCAGCAAGGGGACCACGCCTCCGTCGGCGGATGTCGCGCGCACTGCCGGCGGCGAGGCGATCACGACTGCTGACGGCAACGCCGTCACCAAGAAGGCCCATGGTAAATGGGAGTCCGCCCTCGACGAGTTCGAGGCGGCCGAGAAGAGCGGTTGGACCGCTGCGAAGTGCAGCTCGGCATCGAAGGCCTTCGAGCGTGTTTCGGATGCTCAGGGTGGCGGCTTCGCCGAAGCGCACTACATGGCGGGCCTCTCGCTTTCGCGCTGCGGCGATTCCGGGGCGTACGCGCACTACGAGGCGGCCCTCAAGGCCGACTCGAAGTTCTGCAAGGCCCGCGTGGCCCTAGGGCTACGGGACATGCAGGACGGGCGCATGAGTCAGGCCAAGTCCGCCTTCGAGGAGTCGATCAAGGACGACCCGCAGTGCACCTCGGGGTATACCAACCTTGCCATCGTCCAGCGCGCGCAGGGTAACACCGACGAAGCGCTCAAGAACCTTCGGCGCGCGCTCGCCATCGAGTCCGACTACCTCGCGGCGTTCAACCAGATGGCGCTGCTTCACTATGATCGGGGCCGCAAAGGCAAGCCCGCCGAGCTCGACCTCGCGGAGGTCGTCTGCCGTCAGGCACAAATGCTCGATGCGGACTACGCGCCGATCTACAACACCTGGGGCTTGATCAAGGTCTACAAGGGCGACGTCATCTCGGCGCTTCGCTACTTCCAGAGAGCTATCACCCTCGATCCCGACCTTTTCGAAGCGCAGATGAACTTCGGCGAGGTGACGATCTCGTTCCGCGGCTACGAAGACGGGCGCGAGGCATTTGCTCGCGCCGTGGCGCTCGAGCCGGAGAATTACGACGCCATCATCGGGCTCGGTACCGCACTTCGAGGGCTCGGCCAGTTCCCGGAGGCGCAGGCTCAGTACGAACGAGCCAAGCAAATCAATGCCGGACGTCCCGAGGCTTACTTCAACCTCGGCGTGCTCTACCAAGACTACATGTCGGGCTCTGTGTCTGACTTGAAGACGGCGAAGGGCTACTTCGGAGAGTTCCTGAAGCGCGCAGGCACCGCTCCCGAATTCCGTTCGAGCGTAAAAGACGTCAACACCCGTTGCGCTCAGAATCCGAGCAAAAAGCGTGGCGCGCCGAAGTGCCGACCGGGTCGGATGCAGAACATCGACATCTCGGTCGAAGCCATGCAGATGGCCGGGTAAGGAGACATCATGAGCAAAAACATTTCGAAGTTCATCTTGCAAACCCTCGTTTTTGCAGCACTACTGGTCGGCCTGTCTGCGCTGACGGTCCCGGTCTCCGCGCAGGATGTACCGGCCGGCGAGACGACCTACGACTTCGAAGATGACCTGGTCACGGGCGACCTGGTGCGGCCCGATGGGGAGCAGTTGATCGTTCGACGGCGCGGCCGCCGGGCGTCGCTAATCCAGATTCGAGAGCACTTTATTCCCGAGATGCTGAAATCTGTGGAAGATTTGTAATGGGGGTTTCGGGTGAGTGACACCAGCCACAATACATCGGTCGCGTTTTCCATCTACGATGGAGACGAACTGGTCACCAGTGAGACGCTGAGCCAAGAGATCATCAAGATCGGTCGGTTGGCGACGAGTGACGTCCGTCTGGAAGACGACAAGGTCAGCCGGATGCATGCAGTGATCGAGGTGACGGCACCCGGTGAGGTGTTCATCATCGATCTCGGCTCGGCCTCGGGGACGCTCGTCAACGGCGAGAAGGTCAACAAGCGGAAGTTGCAAACCGGCGATCAGGTGCAGCTCGGCAACAAGCGGCTGCACGTCGACATCATCAGCGGCACCGTCGCGGTGGCGTCGCGTCCGCCCATTGCGATGGCGGCTGGCGCGGGTGGGCGGCCAACACCTGTCGTCGACGAGAACGCGATGACCTCGATGCTCGACGAGGAGTCTGAGCCGAGGATGAAAACTCCACCTGCGGTCACAAAGCGAACCGAAGAGGACTCCGGGCCCAAATTCAATCCCTTCGAGGTAGGCGCCAAGCGCAAGTCTCGCACGCCGTTTGGCGCGTCAGCGGCGGCCGTCGAAGAGGAAGGCGATGTCTACGGCCTGGTCGCAACCGCGCCAGCCGTTCCCTCGCACGAGATTGAGACCAACGAGCGCTCGATCGAGGTCTCCGTTCTTTGGGGCGACCGAAACGTGCTCAACGTCGACTATCTCACGCCGCCACGTGACTACTTCGTTGGCGAGCCAGGCAGCGACGAAGACGTCGACTACATCCTCGGTCACGACGCCATCGGTGTAGACCGAATGCCGCTCTGTGTTGCCGAGGGCGCCGGTGTGACGGCGATCATTCCTGAGGGCGCGAAGGGCGAAGCCACGATCGGTGATCAAACGCGTTCGTTTGATCTAATGCGTGGCCAAGGCGATTTCCGTGAGAGCCGCAACGTCCGCGGCGCGATGGAGTTCCCCGTACCCGAGGGTGGCTCGGTGCGGATGAAGCACCACGACTTCACCTTCATCATCAAAGATGTGAAGGCCGGCAAGAAGGTCGCCGGTCATGCGAAGATCGACGTACGTCCGATGATCTACGTCGCCGGCGCCGCGTTGTTCGCGAGCCTCGTGCTCACGATGTTCTACTTCCAGCCGCCGCGTCCCCGGGGGCTTTCGTCGGACCTGCTCGCCACCGACTCGCGCTTGATCCAGTTCCTGATGGAACCGGAGGAGCTCGAAGAGCCGGAGCCCGAATGGCTCAACGGCGAAGATTCGTCCGGCGGCGGCACCGGCAAGGCGCACGAGGGCGAGCAGGGTCAGATGGGCGACGAGACCGCCGAGAAGACCAAGAACAAGTACGGCATCGAGGGCCCGGCGGACAACCCGGATCCGGTCATGGCGCGAGAGCAAGCCAAGGAAGAGGCGCGCAACGCCGGTATCATCGGCACGCTCGCGTCGATGCAAGGCTCGTTCAATTCGCCCACTTCGCCGTACGGCGCTGACTTCGCGCTCGGCAACGATCCCTCGAGCGCGCTCGGCGCGATGACCGGCAACGAGATCGGTCAGAACTTCGGCTTCGGGGGTCTCGGGCTTCGCGGCACCGGTCGTGGTGGCGGCGGCATGGGCCAAGGCACCATCGGCATGGGTAACTTCGGAACGATCGGTCGCGGTG
>JBATLA010000677.1:0-1885 GCA_049669945.1 Polyangiales bacterium
GGCTGCAGGCGGGGGCTTTGGGGCGAAGTACTGGTAGGCGAGTAAGGCTGCGAGGCCGACCAACGGAAGCATCATCAGCCAGATCGGAGGGTTCTTCCGCTCATCCATGATGCGCCTCGTGTGAACAGTGCAGATGTTCTGCGTCGGGGTGGGGCGGGGGATCGAAGCCGCCGGAATTGAACGGGTGGCAGCGCCCGATACGTTTGACGCCGAGCCAAGACCCACGCAGCGCGCCAAAGCGCTCAATGCAGGTGGCGGTGTAGTGAGAGCACGATGGCTCGAAACGGCACGAGGGGCCAAGCAGGCGAGACAGCGTAAGCTGGTAGACGCGGATCAAGAACAGAAGCACTGCGCGGATCATCGCGACGCCTCCGGCTGGAGCTTGCGGGCCGCGCGGCGAAGCTCGGAGAGGAGGGCGTCGTAGCCGATGCCTTTGGCATCGCGCTTGGCGATGAAAACGACGTCGTGAGACGCGGGAAAAAGCTGACGGTTGCGGCGGAATACCTCGCGCACCACCCGCTTGATGCGGTTGCGTTGGACGGCGCTTCCCACTTTCTTCGTCACGGTGATCCCAAGTCGCGTGTTTGGTAGTGCATTTGGTCGAACGACGAGGAGAAAGTGGGGGGTGTGGATGCGTCGCCCGCTGAGTTGTACTTGTTTGAATTCGTATCGCTTCTTCAGCCGATCGGCGCTGCGAAACCGCTGCGCGTCGCTCCTCGGAGTCCCCCTCGTTCCAGATGCGCGCGGCATCTTTGCACGACTTTTTCCGCTACTTTTTGTAGCAGGAGACCGTGAGGTTCTTACGCCCCTTGCGACGGCGCGCGTTGATCACGCTCCGACCACCTTTGGTCTTCATACGCGCGCGGAACCCGTGTGTCCGAAGACGGCGCTTACGATGTGGTTGATAGGTCCGCTTCACTGAAATGCTCCCGGGAAATAGAGGGCGCGAAGAAAGCACGAGGCCGGGGGGGTGTCAAGCCGCCCCAACTAGGGCTTCGAGCACGTCGAAGGCCCTGATTTTACAGCGGTAGTGGGCCACAGTCCGGCGTCGCGGAGGCTGGTGTAGCGCCCATTGCCGACCACGAGGTGGTCGAGGATGCGGATGTCGAGCATCGAGCCCGCCGCAACCAGCCGCTCGGTTAGCTCCAGATCCTGGGGGCTTGGCTGCGGATCGCCGCTCGGGTGGTTGTGAAGGAAGAGCGCCCCGGAGGCCGATTCGGCGAGCAATAGCCGAAACACCTCGGCCGGATCCACCTGGCAGCTCGTGCGCCCCCCTCGGGCGACCTCGCGCTCGGCACGCGGGCGGTTCTTGGCGTCCACCGAGATGACCATGAAATGCTCGATCGGGCTCGCCATGAGGGGGCGCCCATATCGGGTGAACACGGTTTCGCTGTTGGAGAGCGGTGCCAGGTGCTCCTCGGGGAAGGTGAGGGCGCGGAGCCCCACCTCGAAGGCTGCCGCGAGGCGTGCGGCTTTGGCTGGCCCGATCCCGGACACCTGGGCGAGCTCGGCCGGGCTCATCCGCCGAAGCGCCCAGAGGCTTCCGGCTTCTCTGAGGAGCCGTACGGCCATCGAACCCACGTCCTCCCCGGCGCGACCCGTACCGAGAAGCACCGCGATCAGCTCCGCGTCAGAGACGGACGAAGCGCCGCGAAAGGCGAGACGTTCACGGGGACCGTGCATGGGAGAAGAAACTGCAGGAGCCGTGCCCAAGGGTGGGCGAGGGAATCCGGGGAGTTGCGCGCATCAGAACGGCGGCCCGCATCTTGTCGCCGGCGGCCACCCTCTTCGTCAGCGTCAGCGTCAGCGTCAGCGTCAGCGTCAGCGTCAGCGTCAGCGTCAGCGTCAGCGTCAGCGTCAGCGTCAGCGTCCGCGTCAGCGTCAG
>JBATLA010000678.1:0-2859 GCA_049669945.1 Polyangiales bacterium
CCCCAGCCCGCTGCGACGATCCCCGCGACCATCGCCGCGAGGAACACGTAGCGACGCCCACTGCGCCGCGTGTTCTTCAAGTGTGCACGGGCGGCCAGGCTGCGCGGCACCTGTTGACGACGGGGCTTGTCATCGAGACGGGAGCGAAGCGCACCAACAAAGCGCACGACTAGCGCGAAGAAGTCCCTGATCGCCGCGACCACGCGGGGCGCAAATCCGTCCGCGACGGCGCTTCGAGCGCTGCCGGCTGTACTGGCTAGCTGATCGGAAGCGGCCTTGGCGTAGGCGCGCAGCCGATCGCTGACCGATGCCTGAGCGCTCTCCTCTTCGCCCTTCTCGTATCGGACGACCCGCGGCGTATCGTGCATCCGGACCTCTCCCGACGGTCGACTGGCGCGAACGATGGGCGGCTCGTCGGGCATGGTGTCTCGCCCGGTGTCCTGGACGGACGCCAACGCGCCCTCACCGCTCACCTCGTAGCCAATGCTGAGCACCAACTTGGGAGTCTCCGCGTCCATTCTGAGCTCGACGGCCTCCAAGTGCCCTCGACGACCGGCGCTCTCGTTTAGCATTCCGCTGCCGATAGCGAGGAACGGCAGGGGCTGCTCGACAGTGAGCGACCTATCGGTCTCCGAGTGAAGCTCCGCGACGATGGTCGAGTCGATGCCATCGAGCTGAAGCGTGACGGTCGGCGCCTTGGCCGATGTACGACCCCAGCGTTGGATGAGCGCCTCGATACGTGTCTGATCTTCCGTCGACAGATGCGTGAAACGAATCCCGAACTCGCCGGCGTGTTCGCCGCTCTCATGCGCCCAGACGACGCGGCCGATCATTTGAATCGCTTCGCCGCCGACCGGATTGTCGAGCTGACAGCGAAGTGTCGAGCCGACCTGCGGCAACACGGACGCGCGCATCGAAATCCCACCCGCCCCGACGTTGATGGCGTCGGCTTGGAACTCTTGGTGGAAGCCCTCGGGGTGAAGCTTGATCAGGACCTCATCGAGCGGCACGCGGGGCGGCCGAGGTGCTTGATAGTATCCCGCTGATGTGTTCATCGAATGCTCTCCGACACGACACGCAAGTCGCGCCAACTCGACTGGTCCCAAAACTCGGGACGAGCGTCCACTTTTCTGCAACCCGCTTCCTTGACCTCGACGTGGCGTCACCGCAGTCTAGACGGCTGCGATGGGTGTGCGGATCACGGTTCAGTCACTTTGGCCCAAGGCGAACGCGTCGACTTTCGTCTATGAGTTCGCGCAGTCGAGAATCATCATCGGCCGCTCTCGGAGTGCGGATGTTCAGCTCCCCCACAAAGCGGTCAGCGGGACCCATGCGAGCATCCGCACCCAGGGGGCCGGCTACGCCCTCTTCGACGAAGGCTCAACCAACGGCACGCGGGTCAACGAGATCCCCGTAGTGGCTGGCCGGGCGAAGACTCTTCGCCCAAACGACGCGATTGACCTCGGAGGCTATCGCCTGACCATCGAGGTAGGCGTCCCCGTGGCGCAGACGATGTCGGCGCAGTTGGGCCCGGATTTCGCTCGGCAGATGCTCGCAGAGCAGCTCGCGCCACAGCCGGCGTCAGCGCTCGACGCTGAGCTGGCGAAATTACAGAGCGGTCCTGACGAGCGCGTGGAGCTCCTGCCGATCGGCAAAGAGCAACCGAGCACGCCTCCCCCATCCCGGGATTCCAGACCGTCGCGGCCGCGCTCTTCAAAGCCAGCCCCCAGCGCAGCGGCGGCGAAGCCCGTCAAGCTCGGACGCAGCGAGCTAGCTGTCTACGCTCTTGCAGCTCTGGTCGTCGCGACCAGTGTCATCGCGATGGTCGTTCTGATGCAGCCGTAGCCGCGCCCCGGTCACACGTTTCGCAGATAGATGAGCCGGAGACCCTCGAGTGTGAGGAACTCGTCCACCTCTTCGATGGTCTCGCTTTCAGGCTCGATGAGCCCAGCCAGTCCGCCCGTCGCAATCACCGCGACCTCGCCGCCCATCTCGCCTGCGAGGCGGCGAACGAGGCCGTCGACCAAGCCCACGTAGCCGAACACGATGCCCGACTGCATCGAGTGAACGGTGTTGCGCCCAATCGCTCGGGGCGGGCGTGCGATCTCACTTCGGGGAAGCCTGGCGGCGCGTGAAAAGAGCGCGCTCGCGCTGATCTGCATTCCCGGGGCAATCGAGCCGCCCAAATATTCACCTTTGTCGGAGATGCAGTCGAAGGTCGTCGCCGTACCGAAGTCGACAACGATAGCCGCCCCATTGACGCGTTCGTACGCTGCGACAGCGTTGACGACTCGATCAGCTCCGACCTCCCGTGGGTTTTCATAGAGCACAGGCATCCCGGTCTTGATCCCGGGACCGACGACCATGATCTCATGGTCGAACGCTCGGTCGACGGCGTCGATCACGGTGTCGTTGAACGAAGGAACCACCGAGGCGAGGATGCTAGCTCGGACTTCCGAGCGGGTGATGCCGGCAAGCTCGAGGAGGCTGAGCAAGAGTACGTGGTACTCGTCACTCGTTCGCCCTTTGGCCGTTTCGATCCGGAAGTCGTGAACCAAGCGTTCCTCGTCGTAGAGGCCGAGCACGGTGTGCGTGTTGCCGACGTCGACGACGAGAAGCATCTAGCGGGGCCGCAAGGACAGAGTGAGCTCGAGGAGGTCCCCAAACGTCTTCGGCCGCGGAAACTCAGGAGGATCGGTCGCGTAGACCACGGGCTGCCCCGTGGGTGCGACACTCTGCGGCCGACTCGACTCGGGACGACGGGTCGTGGGCGCCGGCGACGGCACCGACGGAGTCGCCGAAATCGGACGAACCGATGGAGTGCGCGGCTCGACAGACAGCGGCCGCTCCACTCGGGGC
>JBATLA010000679.1:0-2345 GCA_049669945.1 Polyangiales bacterium
GGGTAGTCCTTGCGGAGCGGGTGACCGATGAACTCCTCGTACAGGAGAATGCGACGAAGGTCGGGATGGTCCTGGAACTCGATCCCGAACATGTCGAAGACCTCGCGCTCGGCCCAGTTCGCGCCCAGCCAAATGTCGCTCAACGTGCCAAGCTTCTCTGCGTCTTTGACCTGGGTGCGCAGGCGGATGCGCTGACTATTGACCGAAGACCTCACCATCAGAGTCACATCGAAGCGTGCCGACGCGCGCTCCGGGTAGTCGATTGCAGTCAGGTCGATGAAGTGGTCCATCTGGAGGTCGTCATCGTCTTTGAGGAACCGGGCCGCCTCGACCCAATCCTTCGCCGCGAAGGTTGCCTCGTGCTCGCCAAATGCATCGCTCGTCTCGAGGATACGCTCGCCGAACTGCGCGCTCAGCCGGTCGAGGGCCGCCTGGCTCATCAGCCGTCCTCCTTCGGGCGCCCGGGGGCGTTCTCGACGACGTGCTTGGGCGGCACGACGATCGGACGGCGGTCGTTGGCTTGGATCTTCTCCTGAAGGAGCATCAACGCGTCGAGGACGGCTTCGGGCCGCGGCGGGCAACCCGGGATGTAGACGTCGACCGGGATGACTTTGTCGACTCCTGGGATCGTCGTGTAGTTGTCGTAGAAACCGCCGCACGACGCGCAGGTTCCGAACGCGATGACCCACTTCGGATCGGCCATCTGCTCCCAGATGCGGCGAACCACAGGTCCCTGCCGCTGGCTGATCGTGCCGACGACCCAGAGCACGTCCGACTGACGAGGGCTGAACCGCGGCGCCTCCGCGCCGAAGCGCGCGATGTCGTAGCGTGGGGCGGCCGTCGCCATGAACTCCATGCCGCAGCATGCGGTCACGAAGGGATACTGGAACAGCGACCACTTGCGCGCCCATTGGAGCAGGTCGCTGAGGCGGGTCGTGACCGCGACGTCTTCGCCGCCTCCGCCGATGACCTTCAGTTGTCCCATTCGAGCGCACCCTTTCTCCAGGCGTAGACGAGGGTCACGCCGAGGACGACGAGGAACAACATCATTTCAATGAAGCCCAACCAACCAAGCTGCTGGAAGAGGCTCGCCCAGGGGTAGAGGAACACCGCCTCGATGTCGAAGACGACGAAGAGGATCGCGGTGAGGTAGAACTTGATGCTGAGACGGATGTGGCGCGCGCCCGTGGTCTCCGAGCCGGACTCGTAAGGGATCGCCTTTTCGGCCGTCATGTTCTTGGGTCCGAGGGCCGTGGTGAGGGCGAAGACCCCAAAGGCAACCAGCGCAGCGACGCCGAGCATCAGGAAGACGGGTAAATAGGCCGAAAACATTGAGGGGCGGACTCCGAGACCAGCCTCGATGCGCCGGTCGAGGAGTGCTTAGTATCACCCCCAGGGGGTGTCAATGAAGGTCGCAACCCCGCAAACCGTGGGCATGGCGACGAGGATTCGGCTCGAGGAAGCCGAGGAGCGACAAGCTCCACACGCACGCGAATTTTCCGCGGGCGGCAATCTGGAGAGAATCAGGCGCTTGTGCGATGGTTCGCGCGGGGATGCGGACACGCTGGACAATGATCGCCGCGCTATGGGCGGCCTCGTGCCCGAGTGGCGCGTTTGCTCAGGCGGGCGACTCCGAGACGGGCGGGATCGGCGGCCTCCTCCAATCGCTGGATGCGGGCTTTGGTGCGAACGTCGTCGGACCACTGGCGTCGGTGTTGTTCTTCGACCTGGCGTTTTGGGACAACGGGCAGGAAGGCGAGCTCAAGCTGCCCTTCATCGTGGTCTGGCTGATCGCTGGCGCGATCTTCTTCACGCTTCGTTTTTCCTTCATCAATCTGCGCGCGTTCCGACACGCCTGGGTCGTGACGACTGGGCGCTACGACGACCCCGATGATCCGGGCGAGGTCACGCACTTCCAGGCTCTTTCCTCGGCGCTCTCTGCGACGGTCGGTCTCGGCAACATCGCTGGCGTTGCCGTGGCGGTCGCCATGGGCGGGCCTGGCGCGATCTTCTGGATGATCGTCGCGGGCTTCCTTGGCATGTCCTCCAAGTTCACCGAGTGCACGCTCGGCCAGATGTATCGCAACATCGGGGCCGACGGGCATATCCTCGGCGGGCCGATGCGCTACCTCAGCGTAGGCCTGGGCGAGCTCGGGCGGCCGCGGCTCGGGCGCTTCCTCGCAGTCCTCTTCGCGCTGATGTGCATCGGCGGCAGCTTCGGCGGCGGCAACATGTTCCAGTCGAACCAGTCCTACAAGCAGATCGCGCTGGTCTTCCCCGCCCTGACCGGGGAGGCAGGCGCCGTCATCTTCGGCGTGCTGCTCTCCTTCCTGGTCGGCCTGGTG
>JBATLA010000680.1:0-1917 GCA_049669945.1 Polyangiales bacterium
CTGCTTGAGCGCGCCGCTCGTGCCGACGAACGCGTCGTGCGCCGCGAGCGCCGCAAACTTGTTAGGCGCGGACACGAACCACTTGCCGCTCAGCTCGCTGATCTTTTCCGCGACGCGCTCCGCATACTGCGGGTGCGTGTTGAGTCCGGTGCCGACCGCGGTGCCCCCGAGCGCGAGCTCGCGAAGCTGGGGCATCGTCGCTTCGATGGCCTGCACGCCATGCTCGATCTGCGACACCCATCCGCTGATCTCCTGACCAAGCGTGAGCGGGGTCGCGTCCTGAAGATGAGTTCGCCCGATCTTGACGATGTGCGCAAACGCCTTGGCCTTCCTGTCCAGGGTGTCACGAAGCACGCGCACCCTCGGCAGCATCGCTTCGATGGCGATGACGGCCGCGATGTGCATGGCCGTCGGAAACGTGTCGTTCGAGGACTGGGAGCGGTTGACGTGGTCGTTCGGATGCACCGGCGACTTGCTGCCAATCTCACCCCCCGCAAGCTCGATCGCGCGGTTGGCGATGACCTCGTTCACGTTCATGTTCGACTGCGTGCCCGAGCCCGTCTGCCAGACGACGAGCGGAAAATGCTCGTCGAGCTTGCCAGCAATGACCTCGTCCGCGGCGCGCACGATCAGGTCACAAATCTCTCCTTCGAGGTTATCGAGCTCGTTGTTGGTGAGCGCCGCGGCCTTCTTGAGGATGCCGAACGCGTGAACGATCTCGATCGGCATCGTCTCCTTGCCGATTCGGAAGTTCATCCGCGACCTCATCGTCTGGGCGCCGTAGTACTTGTCCGCAGGCACCTCGACAGGGCCCATCGAATCGGTTTCCACACGCGTCGTCATCTGACCTCCGGGCGCTCACTTACCGCGTCCTTGACCGGCTGTCGATTCCTCGTAGGAGCAGCGAACGATGCTCCCGGAGCGACCACGGTTTCCGTCGCAGCCCTGCCCCACGTGCGGCCAGTCGGTCGACCCGCTCCGCGCGTCCCGCGTACTGTGGCTCGAAGACGGGGTGCGCTTCCTCTGCGGAGCGGCATGCCGCGCTCGATTCCTCGACGGGGAGCGAGCATTCGATACTCCTTTCCGCGCGCCCCCGCCCCATGCGCTGCCCGAGCGCCCATCGATCCCCGATCTCGTTCGAGAGGCCACTTTGGTCCGGGCGGACGACGACTTGACCGAGCGGCACGGCCCCGGCGGGCGACGGTACGACCCACTCGTGGCCACGGGTCTAGCCGTGCTCTCGCTCGGGATCGTCCTCGCAACGCCCAGCGAGGAGCTCGGCTGGCTGTCGGGGTTTCTCGTGGCCCTCTGCGCCGCCGTCAACGCTCGCATGCCTCTACACCCCCTGAGGGGCAGCGCGTCATCCCGAATCGTCGCGCCGCTCGGGCTCGCGCTCGCCGCGTTGTCGAGCGTGCTGATGCAAAGCCCCGAAGCGCAACGCTGGTCTTTGGTCGGGGCAGCCGTCGCGGGCATCGCCGTGTCGCTTCGCACTTGGATCCACGCATCGATGCTTCGGCCAGCGCGCGCTCTTTCGCGCGACCTGCTCGAAACGCTCCCCGAGCGTGCACGCATCCCCTCTGCGGACCCATCCGCGTACGAGACAATCCCCGCCTCACGGCTCCGACAAGGCGACCTCGTGGTCGTGTTGGAAGGTGAGCGCGCCCCTGAAGACGGGGTCATCGAGGAAGGCGCCGGTATCGGCCTTCGCTACCCAAAGGCTGCGCACTCTAAGCGCTACGCCGAAGGCGACTTCATTCTCGCAGGCACGCGCATCATCGAAGGAGCCATCACGATTCGTGTCCGGCGAACCGGACACGAACGCGGGGTCGTGCGCGCCGCGGAGCTCGGAAGGCGCCAGCAGCAAGACCGAGCCGCGCCGTCTCGCCTCCGGGTCCTCCTCGCACATTGGAGCTGGGT
>JBATLA010000681.1:0-8528 GCA_049669945.1 Polyangiales bacterium
CAGGTCACCTGCGCAAGCGGCGCGGACACGGCGCTTGCCAAGTGCACGACGCCAAACGCCACGAATCCCAAGAGGACGTACACGTCGCAGAGTCGATCCACGATTGAAACCGCGAGCCCGTCCGCATAGCCCACGGCGTGGTCCCGCTTGAGGTATTGGACTCGAAGCGCATCGCCCACTCGGCCGGGCGTTGCCAGGCCCAGGAAGATCGAGGGCAAGAACGCACGATACGCCTCGGCGAACGACAGCCGAACATCCGCCGTCCGCAGCAAGTCCCGCCACCGCCAGAGCTTGGCGTGGATCACGGCCCCGTTGAGCAGAATCGCCGCGACAATCGGCCACGGCTCCGCTTGGGTGAAGGTGTCGACGAGGAGCGGCAGATCCGCGAAACGCCAGAGGACCCAACAGAGCAAGAGGGGCCCCGCAAAACGCATCACTGACCGAATCCGAGACCGACTCATGACGACCAGGCCCTACTCGGGCTCCGGTGGCGAGACTGCGCGGTAGAGCGTCCAGACGCCCACGCGTTCGACGAGCTCCACCTTCCCCTCCTTCTTGCGCCGATCGAGGCT
The DNA here is from genome assembly GCA_049669945.1 of Polyangiales bacterium. Lineage (GTDB taxonomy): Bacteria > Myxococcota_A > Polyangia > Polyangiales > Houyiibacteriaceae > SG8-38. Next base: position 573 of record JBATLA010000681.1, read on the forward strand.
GACCCGGTTGCGGCCTTTCAGGTCGTGCGCGTGGACGAGCAGGTAGTCCGTGTCGATGTTCTGATCGAGGCGATGCGCAGTGGCACGGCTCGAGACGTGCGAGCCGAGACGGTCCGTTGCGGACACCGATGCCTCAGGCCCAATGCTCGAGATCAGCTGCTGGAACGAATCGTAGTGCTCAGCCGCCGCATCGTCCCAGCCTCTCTTGATAGGCCGAAACCCGCCGCGAAAACTGTCGTTTTCGACGATGGCCCCGAACTTCCAGCTCGCGAGAAGGCTCACCACCAAGACGCACCCCATGACTCCCCCGGTCAGGCTCCCATCGCTGCGCCGAGCATCCCGGAGTCGACGAAGTCCGAGGGGGGCAAGCGCAACTGCAACGGGAAGGATGACAGCCGAATATTGGAAGTGCGGCGAGTAGACGGGCTTTCTCGACGCGAGAAGGATGAATGTGAATCCGTAGAGCAAGATAAGCCGCGCGCGCCCGGCCCATGCTGGCAAGAACAGGAGCGGCGAGAAGATCACCAAGAGGTACAGCAGCTTCGCTTCCTTGGTGATCAGCGCGGCGAGGAAAGCAGGGTTCGTGAGCAACGTGATGAAGAAGCTCTTCCCCTTGGCCTCGTTGGGCATCATCTCGTTGTAGTAATAGGCGAAGCCGTACGTCCCATCGCCCTCGTTGAAGAGGTCGGGCGATGCCATGAACACCGTCTTGGCCAGCGCGAAATAGGCGAGAGAAGCAATGATCGTGACCCAGCCCGCGCGCTTCAGTCGGGGATCACCGGAGACGACCCCGAACAGCCCAACGAAGCACATCAACAAGGACACGTCTTCTCGAATCAACAACAAGAGGACCAAGGTGGCCAGGTACATCCGAATCCGCCCCGCGAGGAGGAAGTGGAGCGCGAAGATCAGGGGCGAGATGAGCAGGGTGAGCGAATGAAACTCGTAGAGGTTGGCCCCGTGCAGCGCCGGATGCAGTGCGTAGACCAACGCCCACACGAGCCCCCATGCACGAGAGCCGAGCTGATGGCGACCGAGCAGATACGTCCCGACGATCCCGGCGCCGCACCAAACGGACTGGATCGTGAGAAGGAGCTCCGGGCCCGGCCAAAGCCGGTAGAGCGGAGATAAGATCACCAAGATGGGATCGAAGTGCGCCGTCGAATGGTTCCCGCCGACCATGAACGAGCACCCCAGTGGATCGCCGTGGCTCGAGTGGAAGAAGATGTTGTCGTAGAGGCCCAGGTCGACGATACGCGTGTTGAGCAAGTGGTGGTTCGTGATGGCGAGCCTGGTGAAGAAGTAGGCATATGCCCCCCACAAAACGAACGCGATCCCGAGCCCGACGAAGTCGCGTTGCCGTGAGGAAAGCGCGGGCGCCCTGAGGTTTGCCGCGCGCTTTCGGCCGGAGAGCGCACGGAATGTCGGCCACCACGCTGCGGCGGCCAAGGCGATGTACAACCAGGTCCGCCATGTGTGCTGCGTTTCGATCCTGGACTCGGTGAGCGCGACGATCGCGGGCCCGCTCAACAGAAAGGAAAGGAGTGGATGAAGCCTTCGGGCGCGGTCGAAGCCGGGTGGCCAATCGCGCCGGTACCGCCAACCGAGCACTGCAGCGTAGAGGACGCCGACGCCGATGAGGGAGCCAAGGAGATAGTTGAGCGCCACGATGCGCTGCGGATGCGTCAGCCTGTTGTCGAACATCGCCGGCAACAATTCGCTATGCGTGATGGAAAAGAGCGTCGCGCCAAGCGCCACCGCGATCGCCACCGGCCAGATGCAGAAGAAGCCGAATCGGACCGCCGCAGACGAGATCGCGTCGAGCCTCTGAAGCCTTGAACGCTCCGCGCTCATTACCTCGGTCTCGCCAGCACCAACTGCCACGGATACGAGGTCTCGTGTTTGTCGACCACGAGATAGGGCTCGATGACCCTACGGAACCCACTCCGGCCCCATAGGTTCACGTGCTCCGGGTCGTTGCCCAGGCGAGTCACGTTCTTGCCGCGGGCGAAGTTGCTCAAGCAAAACCATGGCTCGTGAGGCACCGAAAGAATGACTCGCCTCGGCTTTCGGGCGACGATTTGCTCGAGCGCCGCGCCCGGGTCGTCCAGGTGTTCCAAGACCTCTGCGCACACGACGACGTCGAACTCCCGGCCGAGGAATGACAGGTCGTAGATGGACCCTTCGTGCGCCTCCACGGCGGGGAACTTGGCTTTGAGATTCGCGATATCCGCGGCGCTCAAGTCGACTCCCACGTACGACTCTCCCGCATGCCGCTCGGAAAGCTGCCCCGAGACGAATCCCTCGCCGCAGCCGATTTCGAGGACCGAACTCGAGGGCTGCGTGGCATCGAACAGAGCGCTCAGCTTCCCCATGAACCGCCGAATCAGGAGCCTCTGGATCGGGTTCTTGGCTTGATACTTGGCGGTGTGAAAACTGTCGAAATAGCTATCGGGGATCACCGACGACCTCGCGTATGGGTAAGTGCTCTTGCTCGTGCTTGCGGTGATACTGGAAGGTCATGAACTCGCCCAGTAAGCCGATGGAGAACGACTGGACACCGACCAGGATCAGAAGGACGCCCAAGAGCAGCAACGGTCGCGCGCCGATGGGCTCACCCTGAAACCAAAGCACGGACAGGTAACCGCAAATCAGCGTGCCAAAGAACGAGAACATGAGGCCCAGCAGGCCGAACAAATGCATCGGCTTGCGCGAGTACTTCGTCAGGAATGAGACACTCAGCAGATCGAAGAAGCCACGAAGGATTCGCTCCAGGCCGTAACGCGAGCTCCCGAACTGACGCGAGCGATGATTGATCGGGATTTCGCCCACGCGAAAGCCCTGCCAGGAAGCCAGCACGGGAATGAAGCGAAACAGGTCGCCGTAGATCGGGATCGACTGCAGCACCTCGCTTCGATAGGCCTTGAACCCACAGTTCATGTCGTGCAATCGCACTCCGGTCACATGCGCCACGGTCCCGTTGAAAATGCGAGAGAAGATCTTGCGGTTGGCGGGATCGAGTCGTTCGACCTTCCATCCGACGACCACATCGAGACCGGCCTCGAGACCGGCGAGCATTTTCGGGAGGTCCGCGGGATCGTCCTGGAGATCCGCATCCATCATGACGACGATATCCGCACGCGCCCGTTCGAACCCAGCCGACAGCGCCATCGCCTTTCCGAAGTTCTTGCGGAGCCGGACTCCGCGAACCGCAGGGTCGGCTTCGTTCAGCCCGCAGATGACCTGCCAACTGTCGTCCGTACTGCCATCGTCGACGAAAATCAGCTCGTACGACTTGTCGGGAGCGAGGGCCTCCTTCACCTGAGCCGCGAGCAGCGGCAGGCTGTCCGCCTCGTTCAGGCCTGGCACCACCAAAGTAACATCTGGGACCGTTGACTCGGACGCGATCGCCTCGAGGGCCCTGTTGAGTTGTTCACCCACACCCATTTCGGGACCCGTTCTAGGATCCCCCGCGGCAACGCACAAGCCGCAACGCTCCGCTGGGACCACGCCCGACGCTAGACGCCAAATCGCTCGTTGTACGTCTTGAGCGTCTCGCGGACCTGCTCATTGGTGAGCCCGAACTCCTCGATGCTGTACTCGTGCTCGCCCTCCTGCGAGGTGGGCTTTTCCGAGATGCGCGCCTCGAGGAGCCCGGCGGCCTCCTCGTCGAGCTCTAGGTCGAAGTGCGAGTATATATCCTTCAGGACGGTCATCGGGCTCGCCATCATGTCACGGAGGCGAACGTCGTAGATCTGGGACTCGGGGATCGTTTTGCGGGCTTCCATCGCCCGGTCGAGGCCGATGCGCGCGTACTCGAGCCAGAATTGGCCGAGCTCCTTGACATCGAGGCTCCGCTTGAGCTTGGAGGCCATCTTGGCGGACAAGCTGCAGTGCGACGCCAGCGCCTTGGCGATGTCGCGGTGGGTGAAGATGATCTGCGCGTCGGGGTAGACCGCCATCAAGGCGTCCATGTTCCAGATGTGCCAGGGGCATTTCAGCACCCAACGTTTGGCGGATCGCTGCGCGTTGAGAATCTTGAGCTGAAGCTTGTGGAACTCGTAGGGCTCGGTCATGTCCCAGGAGAGCATGTCGTGTGCGTACTCGTACGCCGCGAAGCCGATCCAGAACGTCAACACGGCCATGTCGTTCTCGAGCAGGAAGAAGCACTCCTCGTACGAGTCGGCTGTGACGTGGTGCGCGACGCCTTGATCGGGGATCGCCGCCTGGTTGAAGCCGAAGGTGAACTTGGCCTGCGCGCGCCGCCAAGCCACGTCGCCCAGGGGGTCGCCCAGCCGGCCGAGCGGGTACGAGAGCTCCCACGCCTTCGCGACCCGGTTGTTCGGGTCCGCCGCCAGCACGTTGTGAAGGAAGGTCGTGCCGGTACGGAAGAATCCGGTGATGACGACTGGCCGCTCGATGTCGACCTCGTCGAGCTCCGGATGCCGCTTCGCGAAGTCGATCACGCGCAACTTGTTCCCGAGATGCCAGTTGAGGACGTAGCGGGCGCCGAAGAGCCCCGTCGTGTTGAGGTTGGCCTCGTTCAACCCATCGACGGTGGACTTCAATCGCTGCTGGAACCCGCCGTCCCCCCAGTCGCTGAGCCCCGTCGTGCGCTCAGCCATCTTCATGACCCGATCGGCGTCGATCGGAATCATCTTCTTGCTGAGACCGTCCAGCTTGTTCACCAGTGAAAACGGCAAGCCGGGCTTCAGGTCGTCGGGGGTCTCGCTCATGGGGAACCTAGTAGAGCCTCGACCCCCAGGGTGTCAAAGCACCGTCACCCCCGGGCTGCTGAGTGGTCGGGATCGACCTGCGAACCGTCGTGCGTGGCCCCTCACCGGTTCCTCGCTGTGCATGGCGGATCTGTGCCATGGTCTTCCGGAGATGGGGATCGCCCTCTTCATCCTGCACCTCGGCGTGTACTTCTGGATTTGGACCATCAGCGTCCTCTCGTACACCAGCGCCACCGACGCGGTGCCCTTCCCCACGGTGTTCGGCCTGCCGTTCGAGCAACAGGGGCTCGCGCTCGTCTGCGGCCTGGTGGTCGCGGAGGCTCTGTTCGTCGCTGCGCTCTACGTGCTCGGTCCGGCATGGCGGCGACAACTGAGAGCGCTGTTCCGGTACCAAGCGCCAGGCACGCCTCCGCTCGACGAGCCCGACCAGAAGCCGCCGACGTTTCGATACCGGCTCGGGCTCGGCCTGTTCATCGTGGGCAACGTCCTCGCTTTGGTCGGCATGCTCATGCCTGCCTTCGGCCTCGCCCAGGGCCGCATGATCGGAGTCATCGCGGTGGTGTTGGGCGCTGGTGAGGTGATTAGCCTGAGCAGCATCTTCTTCCTCGGCAAGGAGGGATTCAAGGAGCTCAAGTCGAGGCTCTTCGCGGCGCTCAAGCGGCCGCCCCCCGGCGAGGCGATCTCTGCGAAACGCCATCGTGCAGGCTGTACGATCTTAGGCATTCACGTCGCGCTAGGATTCGCGGCACTCGTGTTCCCGCTCGCATCCCACTACGGCGTTGCGGCGGAGGGCACCTTCCCGGCCGTGCTCGGCCTGAATCGGGATCAGCAACTCACTTGGTTCGTAGGGCTCCTCGTCACCGGGGAGCTGCTCTTCTTCGTAGGCGTGTACACCCTCGGCGAGGACTGGTGGGGCCGTTTCCGAGCGTTGTTTAGAAGAACGCCTTGATGCCGACGTCTATCCGGAGCCACCTCATGCAGTCTCGCTGCCACGCGCGCGGCGCTTCCTCTGCCAGCGCTGAATTCCGAACGCGAGCGGGATGACCAAGAGAGCGGCTTGGCCGGCTTCGACGCTCCAGAGTGCAACCAGGATGGCGGCTGCTGCGGTGAACGGCTCGATGAGTGCGTCCTGCCAGAGGCGCACCACGACCTCCGGCTCCACCTCCTGGTTCAAGAGCCGGTGCCCCTTGGACGCGTAGCGCCAGCTTGCGGCCGAGAAGAACCCCATGCCCACGAGCACGGCACAGTAGCTGACGAATACGAGACCGTTGAGAGGGTAGAGCACAGCGTACGCATTCAAGACCGGAAGCAGAACGAGGAACAGGAGATAGCCCAGCTGCAGCCACAGCAGCCGGTAGTCCATCTCACGGATGTAACCGAACTGCTCCATGTGCTTGACCCAGTAGATCGCGATCAGGATGAACGTAATCGCGAACACTTCCAGGGCGAGCACCTGCTCCGAGAAGAACTCTCGGATCTGATCGTCCGTCACGACGAGCTCGGGGTCGGGGTATTCGACCTGCAGCAGAATCACCATCATCGACAGCGCGAAGAGCGCATCGGTCAGAAGCTGCACGCGGGCGAGCGGGACGATCTTTCGGAAGCCTCGATCCTCGGGTTCGCGACTACTCATGGCTAGAATGCGACTTTGACCGCCAAATTGATCGAAATCTCGTTGACCTTCGTGGCGACAGCAACCTGCTGGAGGTTGGCGGGGTCATACTGGTCAGGGATCAAGAGACCAATCGTGTCTCCACGCCCGTGCGCATAGCGAAGGCCGACGGCGAGCGAGAAGCCGAGCCCATCCGTCTTCTCGGATTTAACCTCTCTGTCCGGATCCACTTCCAGGTTGGAGTAGAGGAAGCCGAGGTGAACGCCGAAGAAATCAATCTTGGAGGTAGCCAGAGGAGCACTGGCGAGCTCATCGACCTGGCTGAAGTCTGTGAACAGGCCGAGGCCCAGTTGGATGTTCTTCGTCACTCGAAAGGCACTTCCGATGCGGCCGTTGACGAAGCCGCGAAGGTCGAGGCCAAGCTCTGACTCACGCAGGCGGAAGTAGTAAACGATATCCCCTTCGATCCAGCCCCAGTTGGTCACGTAGGCGACTCCGAATCGAAGGTTTCCCGGCTCCACCCCCCACCAGACCGCGCGTCCGCCACGGCCTTCGGACCCCTGAGCCAACTGCTCGCCGCCGGTCGGCACCGGGTCGGTGTCGCCTGGCGATTGGTTGTACTGAGTCGCCATTCGCTCGAGGGCGGCAAACACATAGCTTGGCGAGGTCACGGCAAGCCCGATGCGCACCACCGGGATCGGCATCCACTGGACCCCCCCCTTCAGCTGGAAGCCGAAGCCGGTTTTGGTTTCAACCTGGCCCGATGAAGCCTGCCCGGCGACCCCGTTGTCGTAGAACAGCGTGTAGCTGTCGTCGACGCGACTGCTTGCGATGACTAAGTCAAACGCGCCCCCGAGCTGCACCTTCTGCTTTCGGTGAGCGCCGAGTCGTCCCGCGAGACCCGAGCTGATGTGAAAGAAATCGAGGCGCGAGTTCCGGCCGGCAAAGGATTGGACCACCGGTGAATCACTCGCCGGCGACGTCGCCTCCTCGGTGAGAAACGCCCGGCGAATGGACGAGTTGAACAAGCCGATGCCGAGCTTCATCTTGTCGCCCTTGAGCTTGACCGTGAAGACGAGGGCCTGGGGAATTACCGCGAAATTTACGCCGGAGCCCTCGCTCATGCTCTGCGGCATGCTGTCGATCGTGATCAGGCCGGGGTTCTTGAGGATCTGAATCTGGAGTGTGATGCCCGTGAGCTCGAGCGAGGGCTTGTCGCTCCGTGCAAGACCGGCCGGGTTGTACCAAAGCGAGGCGCCCGTGTAGACGTTGGCGACGACGGCGCCTCCAGTCAGCGTGACGTCGAGGCCCGCGTTGACCTCGTCACTATTGCCCGCCTGCGCGACCGCAGGCGTGAGCAATGCCGCGATCAGCGCGCCAACGCATCCGCCACGCATAGTCGGATACTAAACGAAATCCGAAGACACGCTGGCGCAAATTTAGCGTTTCCAATTGCGCCGCGCGTGTTGTAGGCCTCCGGTAGATCATGAAATACGGCTACCTGCGCGCGTTTCTCTTGGTGGGCCTCGGCCTCGTACTCGTCAGCTGCTCGATTACCCGCGTCAAGTGGCGCATCAAGGGGGACAAGGGGCTCGAGAAGAGCAAGGA
>JBATLA010000682.1:0-6665 GCA_049669945.1 Polyangiales bacterium
CGGGCGCGCAGAAGCGCAGCGTGGAGAGACGGCGCACCTCGCGCAGCGTGCGCGGATCATAAAAAAGGAGCATCTGGGAAAGGTTCCCGAGGAAAGCGAGCGTGCCCGTCGGGTTCACCTGCGTGGCATGGCCGCCGGCCAGTCCTTCGAAGAAGTGGACCTCCTTGTCCCAGCGATCGGCGTCGGGATCGCAGCGAAGACGGGCGATGCCGCAGGCCCTCGAAACCGTTGAGGTTGTTTCCGTCGAGCGTGATGAAGAAGTCAAAGGCAGACATCATGTTCCTTCAGCGAAGCGAATCGGGGTCGCCAAGCAGGCTGTGAAGCTCCTGACAGATCCTCGCGGCTTGAATGCCGTCGACGACACGATGGTCGAAGGTGGCGCAGAGCTTGAGTATAGGCCGAACGGTGAGCTCGCCATCCTCTCCCACCCAGGGGCGCTGACGCACGCGGGTGAGCAGCACGTCGACCATGATGCGACCGATCGGTGTCAGGGGGGCGTAGGCTTCGTCGACGCCGTGCATCCCGAGACTGGTCACCATCCCGACGCCAAAGAGGTCCGCCGGGAGTCCAAGTTTCGACAAATCCAAGTGGAGCTCGTTCATCGAGAGGCTCGCGAGCGTGAGGAACGGGCGCATCATCCACCAGGGGAGCTTGTCCATGAGCTGCTTGGTTTGTTGGAACTTGGGATCCGCATCGGCGCGGATGAGCTCGCCTGCTTCGATGACGTCGCTAGCGAGCTGACGAAGGGGCAGCTCATCGGCGGCGGCGATTCGATGGGCGGAGAGGTCGCGTCCGCCGGCACCCGCAATCAGCACGGTGATGTCGACGGTCTTGCGTTGCTCGAGCTTGCCCCAGAAGCGCACCTTCGCGTTGGTGCGGGGGTGGCGCGCGATGGCGATGGCGAGCGCCTTGGTGACCAAGTGCGTGACGGTGACGTTGACACCCCACTCTTCCCGAACCTCGTCGATGAAAGCGAGCGCCGACTCCATGTCGATCTCCGTCGCGCCGTAGATCGTGGGGTCCTTGGGTCGGCGCCACTGGGCGGCCGCCCAGCGATGAAAAATCGAAGGGTTCTCGTAGTTCTTGAAGTTCGTGCTCATCGCTTGGCGGTTATATGCCAAACGGTGCCCAAGGCGGAAGCCATTTACGCCAGCGTGAGCCAGTCCCGTCTCGATCTAGCCTCGGCGGAGGCTGCTACGCGTTCTTCGGCTGTCGAGGCAAGCACCACGCGCGGAGCCAAAGGAGGTTCACCGCGAGCGAAATCGCGAGACCGATGACGCCCACCTGGCCGAGTGATCGCAGGCCGGGGCTGTCGGCGGTCATCAAGGCGCCGAACGCCACCATCGAGGTGAGCGTGGATGCAGCGACGGCCTTGTAGGTCGCGTACTGCTGCCGCGCGCTGTCGTAGTCTTGTGCCCAGCGAACGTGCACGGCCCCGTCGACGGCAAGACCGACGACGACCGGCACAGCGAGCAGGTTGTAAAGATGGAGGTCGATACCCAAGACACTCAGCACCGTCGCAAAGAGAATCGTGCTCAATGCCGTCGCGAGGAAGACATCTCGAGTCACGGAGAACGAGCGGCTCGCGATCGCCGTGGCGGTGATCAAACCCAAAAACACGAGAGCGAGAATCCATGGCGAATCTGCGATCAGCGCCGGGGTCACCTCGCCGAGGAGCGCTGGCGCAGACGCGAAGGTCACACCTGGGTGCGCTTCCCGCAATTGATCGAGCCAAGCGGACAAGCTCTCCATGGCCGCGGCGTTCGAGCCCCTCAGGGGAACATAGATGATGCCGCTCTTACCGATCGAGCCGTCCTTCAAGACGAGGGTGGCCGCGAGCCATTCAGGGATCTGATCGGGTTCCGGGGGTCCGTCGACGTCGACCCAGGGCTCGAGCTCGTCGAGCTCGTCGAGGAGCTCGGCGTCTTCTCGCTCGACAGCCTTCTCACGGGCGCGTTCGAGCGTCGCCTTGAGGTCTGCCAGAAGCTCGGTCTTCTCTTCCGAGTCTTCCGGGAAGATCACCTGAGCGGAGACCACGATCGGCGTGACGCCCAGTGCCTCCAACCCGCCCTCCGTCATCAGGTCATCTTCGAGGGCGGCGCTCACCTCCTCGCGCGACTCGCCGACGTAGAGCGCGTTGATGTTCCCGCGCGCTCGCATCAACGATTCGTCGATACCGGTGCTGACACCCTTCGGCTGAAGCTTGCTCAAGTTGGGCTCGAATCCGACCTGAACCGCAAGCGGGATCGACACGAGTCCGGCCGCCAAGACGATCCATGCGACAGGGCGGGCGCTGCGGTCCTTGGCGGCCGGCTGCCGTTGGGCCTTGCTGCTGCCCGGAAGCAGGCGAACCATGCTGGGAAACACCGCAAGGGTCCAAAGCAGCGTCACGATGATGCCGAGCGACGCCATCCACCCCATCTGAGAGAAGCCCTGAAAGTCGGTCATCGAGAGCGCCCCGAAGCCACACGCGGTGGTGAGCCCCGCGACCAAGAGCGACACCCAGAGCTCGCTGACGCTTGCTTTGGCCGCAGCGGCCGCGCTCAAGCCCTCCGCGCGCGCGGACTGGTAGTGCATCAAAAGATGAATGCCGAAGTCGATCGCCATCCCTGCCAAAATGGCCATCGCGGACGCGCTGATGATGTTGATTTTCGGCTCGATGAGCGCAATGAGACCAATGGCGACCGCGAGCCCGCTCAGCATCGGAACCATGAGCTGAACGACCGCCGTGAGGTCGCGGAAGAAGACCAAAACCACGAACAGCGAGCCAAGCGCAGCCAGGATCGACACGAGGCGAAGGTCGTTCAGGATGATGCCGTGCTCGACAGGAGCGACTCGGTAACGGCCGACGACCTCGATGCGCGTCCCTTCAGGCTGCGCCTGCGCGAGCGGTCGGGTGACGGTTTCCGCGCGCTCCTTGATCATTCGGGCGAAACCGAGGTCTCCGGGAGAGCCGCTCAACATCACTTGCACGGCGCACACCGTGCCGTCGTCGTTGCACAGCGCCTGCGGCCCCTCTTCGCCTTCTTCACCTTCTTCGCTGCTACCGGCCAGTTTGGCGGACTGGCCGGTGAGCTCTCGGAGCACCGTTCCCGCCGGGGACTCATCGATCGCCTGTCGGACGTCGTCGCTGTCAGGAAGCTCGGGGGGATCGGCGATGGTCACACACAGGGGCGACGCCTTGCAGACCTCCCAATCGAGCGCCTCTTCTGCCAGCTCGTTCCATTCGTAGAGTGTCTCTGCATCGACGTAGTAGAGCGCACGCTCGGCAAGTGCGTCCAGGCCGTAGCTCGTCATCACCCAGACGGTTTCCGGCCATTGTGCAAACGAGTCGGCAAGCTCCGCGGCAAGGGCCTTGTTTCGGTCGGCGTCGTCCGAAGCGACGAGGACCGTGAACGGGTCTTCCAGCCCAAACTTGTCGCGCGCCTCTTGAATCGAAAGCACCGACACCGAGTCGCTTGGCAGCAGGGCCTCGACTCCCGTATCGAGCTGAAGGCCCGTCCCCACCCACACCGCCAACGACGCGAGACCGAGCGCAACCACGAGTGTCAGGAGTGATCGCGTCACTGCGCCGGACTATAGGCCGCGCCGTGCAGAACACAACTCCGGCCCGTCCGCGGCATCTCGTTTTGGAGTCTCATCGACCAAGCGCCTTCCTGGAACTATTCTTTGGTCGACATGAAGATCATTGACGTAGCTGAGTTCTATGCCGAGCTCGGCGGCGGCGTCCGCACATACATCAACCAGAAGCTAGCGGCGGGTGCCCGGGCGGGCCACGAGATCGTCGTCATCGCGCCTGGCCCCGAAGATGGTGAAGAGGAGCGCGCCGGCGGTCGCATCTGCTGGGTCAAGGGGCCACCCATGCCCTTCGACCCTCGCTACTACGTCCTTTGGCGAGAAGAGGCCGTGCACCGGATCCTCGACCGCGAAGCACCGGACGTGGTGGAAGGTTCCTCGCCATGGTCGGGCGGTTGGTTCGTCGCACGTTGGCCAGGTCAAGCAGTGAAGACCTTCATCTTCCATCAGGACCCGGTGGCCGTGTATCCACAAACCTTTCTCGGACACCGCCTCGGAATCGACCGAGTCGACCGCATGTTTGGCTGGTACTGGGCGTACCTTCGGCGTCTGAGCGCGCGCTTCGACGCCACCGTGGTGAGCGGTGAATGGCTGGCCGAAAAGCTACGCCGGTTCGATCTCCGTCGGCCCGAAGCGGTGCAGTTCGGAATCGACAAGCAGCGGTTCTCTCCTTCACTCAGGGACCCGGCTGTGCGCAAGGAATTGCTAGAGCGCTGCGGGTTTGATGAAGAGGCGTCGTTGCTGGTGAACATCAGCCGCTTCCATCCCGAGAAGCGACTTGGAACGCTGCTCGCCGGCTTTGCGCGCGCGAGCGAGACCCGTCCGATGGGTTTGGTGATCTACGGCCACGGACCGATGCGGAGCTGGGTGGAGCGACACGCCGCGCGGGTGCCAGGTGTACACCTGGCCGGGTTCGTATCCGACCGAGAGGAGGTCGCCAAGAGCCTCGCGAGCGCGGATGCGATGCTTCATGGCTCGTCCGCCGAGACCTACGGGCTCGTGGTCGCCGAGGCGATCTGCTCGGGGCTGCCCATCATCGTCCCGAACCAAGGCGGCGCGGCGGACTTGGCCGATCCAAGCTACGCGGAGACCTACGCCCCGGGCGATGTCGCGGAGTGCAGCGCGGCGATCGAGAGGCTCCTCAGCCGTGACCGCAACGCTCTCCTTGCCGGCTGCGCAAGCGCCGCACAGCACGACATTGGCACGATGGACGACCATTTCGACCAGCTTTTCGAGCTCTACGAACGACTCGTCGCCGAAGCGGCATAGCGAGGTGTCAGGACGCGGCTTTGCGCCTAGGTCACGAGCGCGAGCGTGTGAATCGCTCGCGCTCGCGCACCCCGGTCGCAAACGCTACTCGCAGAGGCCGATGCCGAGATAGAGGGCTTTCAATGCATCCTCTCGCTCGACAATCGTGCGATCGCTTGGCAGCACCTCGGCGCTCGTTGCGTCGTCCAGCACGGCCTGGAGATCCGTCTGAAAAGTCTCCCAGAGCTGGTCGATTTCGATGCTCACACCGTCGAACAACGCTGCAACCTCGGGACTGATCTTGATTTCCGAAGTGGGATCTCCGTCGGTGTCCAGCGTCTGCAAGAGGACTGCAAGATGCGCGACCTTTCGGAACTCATCCGTGTCGTCCGGCAAACCCTGATCCACCTCGCATCCACCCACGGCCTCCTCTTCGATGCCGGTTAGGTCGAACGGCGTGACCCGTTCTTGGCCCGCGCTCTCCCCCAAGTCGGTGTCACCGATCGAGAAGGCGACGGTCTGACCCGCTAGAAAACGGAAGCCGCCTGGGCCGCCGTTCTGGCCGGTCGTCCCCGACCACACGGCGACGTCGCTACCTTCGATCCGATTCTCGTAGCTGACGCCGGAGACCAGGCTGTCGTAGTAGTAGCCGGTGTCATATGTGTCGACGCATACGCCCCCGGTATCGGTCGCTACGCACTCCACCGCACACCCAGCGAACACCATGGATGCGCTCAACGCGCACACCAACAAACCAAAGCTCGAAAACAAGATTCTCATATCAACCTCCACCTAGTCAGCCAGCCCGCGCGGGGGCCTATCACCGACGAACCTCCGGTCAAGAGAACATTGCATTTGCAACGGAGCGATTAGGGCCCCGCCAGGGGTGTCCGGGCGCTGGATTACTCAGCCGCGCCGAGCAGCACGTGTAGGACCAAGAAAAAAAGAAGCCCCACCACGAACGCCGGGAACTTCTTCGTCGAGGACGGCGGAAACAGCCACTTGAACGTGTGAAACATCATGAACCCGGCCAACGCCGCCGTGAGGATGTCGACCACGACCGGGTTCGGGCGCCGGACCAGGCTCAGGCCGTAGCCAAACGCCACCCCTCCGATTAAGACCCAGCGGCCAGTCTTGGCGAACCGCGCTCCGTATTCAGCGTGCAGCTCGATGTCGGTGTTCAGCAAGTCAACCGCGAGCGAGGCGGCGAAGACGAGCGTGAGAATCGCCGTCGGAGGGAGCTGGAGGCCGAGGGTGAACATGATCAGCCCGTCGTAAAGGAAGAACGCCGCCAGATATGCGTGGTACTTGGTGGGGTGGGTATGGTTCGGCGGCTGGAAGAAGGTGTCCAAACCATAGAAAAAGACGAAACCGAGCAGGGCAACAAAGTAGATGCGCGACCCGAGGAGCTCTCCAGAGGCGTCGATGCTGGGCAGGAGATGGAGGAACACGTAGGCCACCGAGAGTCCTTCGCCGAAGGCCTCCTGTCGTTCCGGGTCTCTTCGAAGCGCGAAGACTCGCGGTGACACGAGGTGTGCGCCGCCGAGGATGAGCGCGACCAGAAGGATCTCCCAGCGTTCGGACATTGGATGCGCCTTCCCTTCCTTTCGACGGGCCCGACTCCGCGCGGCTACCTCTGGTAACAGGAGATGCGCACAGGCTCAAGCGTATCGATGTCGCGATGTCAGCAGCTCTTGTGCGTGGCCTTCCTTTTCGGCCGCTTGGCCTTGTAGCCGGGCTGCGATTCGAAGTGCTCGATGGCCGCGTGGATGTCTTTCATCAGCATGTCCGCGAGGTCTCGACTGAAACCCTCGCGCACCACGATTCGGAGCACCGCGAGG
>JBATLA010000683.1:0-2106 GCA_049669945.1 Polyangiales bacterium
CTTCGGCCATGCCGAGCGCGACCACCGCGAGCAGCTGTGCCGGCGATGCGCTTCGCGCAGCCTTCGGGCCGAGCGCACGCACCCGCTCGTTCACGATGTCGGCAAGGCGTTGTAGGTAATTTTCGTCGGCGTCCGACGACATGCGGTAACGGGCGCCAGCAATCTCGATCTGAACGGTACGCTTCACGATTGTCGGGAAGGTAGTCCGCGAGCTCCATAGGCGTCAAGGTAGGACATCCACTCCCATGGGCTCCGTGGTTCCGCTGCGATCGGAATCTGACTACCAGGGTTTATGGGTGGCGCGTCCGGCGTGTTATCTTTGATCCCTGGGGGAAGATAGGGGTCATGATCAAGGTTAGCTGCCCGTCATGTAACGCGGCTTACGACGTAGACGAGAACCGTTTGCCCGCAAACGGGCTTCGGATGCGCTGTCCGAAATGTGAGGAGAGTTTCCAAGTCCACCGCGACGGTTCGACAGCGAAGACCGGCGGCGGGGCCTCGCCCGCGTCGATCAAACCTGCGCGAAGGAAACCGACTCAGGTCGGCATGGGCCCCAGCAAGGGGCCACCTGTGCCGCCCTCACCGCCCGCACGTGCTGCTGCGCCAAAGAAGGCGCCGTCGGACTTGCCTATGCCCGCGGAGGAGATCGATCTGCCAGCGCCGTTCGAGGGTGGGGGCTACGCGGACTTGCCGGCTCCGAAGACCGGCGGCCGCTCGCTCGATTTCGATCCGTTTGCCGACCCCGGTATTGCGGATCTGCCCGCACCGAAGGCCAAAGACGAGGTATCGCCGTCCGGTTTCGATCCATTTGCCGACTTGGATCTTCCGGCGCCTTTCAGCTCGCCCGGCGGCACGGATCTTCCAGCGCCCATGCACCGCGAAGGCAGCTCCGAGGTCGATCTACCGACTCCGATGCGTGGCGGGCAGGCCCGCGCGCTCGATCCACTCGGCGACGAGGTCGATCTACCCATGGCGATGACGGATGCCGAGCTTCCGACACCAATGCGTGAGTCCAACGTGCCGGAGCCGATTTCGCTCGATTCCGATCTGCCGATGGCGCGAGAGGACAAAGACCTTCCGGTCGCGCGCGGCGACTTCGCCGACCTAGGGCTCGACGGGCCCCCGCGGGTCCATGGCGGGGGCCCAATCGAGCTGGACCTCCCAGACGGCGACGACCTCGACCTCGACCTCGACCTCGAGACGGACATCGAGGGACCCGGGCAGCAGCCCGCTCCGCCCCCACCCATTGGGCAGCCGTTCGGGGCTCCTGGCGCCATCCCCATCGGCGGGAAGCCCGTCAACCGAGATTCCGGAGAGCTGGACCTCCCATCGTCAGACGAGCTCGAATTCTCCGAGCTTCCCGATGCGGGTGACGGCATCCACCGCATGCCCCATCCCGGAGGCGTGCGTCCGGAAGTCTCGATGGCGCCGGACAAACCCAAGCGCAAGCTCGCGCTCAAGCGTCCGCCGTGGCTGATGAAGGTCGTCGCGGGGCTCGGAGTCGTCATCGTCATCGTCGGCGCGGGCTTCTACTCCGGCACTACCAAGTACGGCCTGTTCGGCATGCACCTGGTGGAACCGTTTCTTCCGGGGTCCGGCGATGAGGTCGCCGTTACGCAAGCGATCGAGTCCGCGGAGCTCGTCGCAGCGGAAGACACCTACGCAGCATCCCAGTTGGCCCTGACTCAGCTAGCCGCCGAACGTCGCGATGCAAACCTCAACGGCTCACTCATTGCGCGGAGCCTCCTGCACGAGTCGTACTATCAGGTCCGGTTTGGGCGAGACTCGGAAAGCGGTAGCGTTGCGGATGGGTTGCGAGTCCACTTGCAGCGCCGCGGTGATGAAGCGCCCAGGATTCACGTTGCGCTCGCGGCGGACGCGCTCCGGAACGCAGACATCCCAACGGCGTCCTCCGAAGTCGCGCTCGCCGCGCAAGAAGACCCGACCGACAGCTACGTCGACCTAGTTGCAGGCGAGATCGCGCTGAGGCAACGCGAGGGGCAGACCGCGCTAGACGCGTTCAACCGCGCCTTGCAAAAGCACGACAGCGCGCGCGCCCAATGGGGTGTTTCACGCGCGCATCGCGTCCTCGAGCAGCGTGAGCAG
>JBATLA010000684.1:0-1742 GCA_049669945.1 Polyangiales bacterium
CCCCCCGGACCGCGTCATCGACGGTCATGACGAGGGCCGTTAGCTCTTCGACCGCCCCGTCGCGCGCCAACGCGAGCGCGACGTCCGCGCGACCCGCACAAAGTGCGATGGCCGGTTCGATCGCCTCCTCGGGAACGTCTTCCCTACGCAGGATGTCTCGCAGGACCGCGCCCGGTAGCCGGCCAAAGCGGATGCGTTGGCAGCGCGAACGGATCGTGGGCAACAGCGAGTCGGCCCGCTCCGAAGTCAGAATGAAGTGCACGTTGGCGCGCGGCTCTTCGAGTGTCTTGAGCAACGCGTTCGCCGCCTCTGGCTGGAAGTCGGGAAACGATACATCCGCTTCAGGGAAGATGAAGAACGTAGAGGCCGCTTCGAACGGTGCGAATTGAGCGAGCGGAAGGATCTCATTCCTGAGGACGTCGACCTGAAGGTTGCGTTTGCCTTCGTCTCGCGGGCGGAATACGCGTACGTCGGGATGCGCGCCGGTGTCGATTCGGTCGGCGATGTGCGGGTCGCCTCCGGCAACGACGTCGGTCGCGAACGAGATGGCCGCGAGCTCCTTGCCGACGCCGCTCGGTCCGTCGAACAGGTATGCGGATGCGACGCGCCCGTGCTTGCGCGCTTGAAGCAGCGCCTGGACCGCGCCGTCCTGCGCTCGCACGCCCTGCAGGGCGCTCACTTCCCGGAGCCCCCGGTGAAGATCGAAATCGCGATCGTCTGCACGGCGTCGACGACGTCGTCCGGGGAACACGCATCGGGGTCGACGAACGCCTGCATGACCAGTCCGTCGAGCAGCCCCATCACGATGCGAGGCAGCATGTCGAGCGAAATGCGTGATTCGAACCCGAGCGACATGACGTTCGTTTCTAGATAGGCTCGGATCTGCTCCGCGCCGAGCCGGTAGAACTCCGCGAGCTTCGGCCTGAGCGCCTCATCGTACAGGCTCAGCGCGAGCAAGTCTGCCACGACCAGGGCCTCGTCGGTGCGCTGCGCGCGCGCCGCCCAGAGCTGTTCTAGCGACTTCCGCAGCGCCTCGAAGGGGTTGTCCGACGGCGACCACGCTTGCATCGTTCGCGCCTGGACGACGTTGCACGCCGTTTCGAGGACGGCGTGGATCAGGGCTTCCTTCGTGGGGTAGTGATAGTGGAGCGCGCCCTTGCTCATGTCCGCCTCTTTGGCGATGTCGAGCAAGCTCGTGCGCGCATAACCCTGACGCGCCAGGACGCGGATTGCGGCGTCGATGATCTGCTGCGAGCTGACCGCGCTTTTTGCGTACGCCATGGGCACAGGCACCATGACGCCTGCCCCTGGGGCTCGTCAACCGCCTGTGCTACACGCGCCCGATGAGCAAACGAGGTGAGTCGCTCGCGCAGCTCGTCGAGCTGATGCAAACGCTGTTGGGTCCAAATGGTTGTCCCTGGGATCGTGAGCAGACCCTCGAGTCGCTTCGCCCATACGTCATCGAGGAGGCGCACGAAGTCGTCGAAGCCATCGACGGCGGCGAACCCGAGATGTTGCGCGAAGAGCTCGGCGACCTCTTGCTTCAAGTCGTGTTCCAAGCCGCGCTCACCGAGCGGCAGGGCTGGTTCGACATCGACGGGGTGGTCGACGCGATCTCCGAGAAGTTGGTTCGCCGTCATCCGTGGGTCTTCGGCGACGAAGAAGTCGACGACGCAAGCGGCGCGATCAACAGCTGGGAAGCGATCAAGGCGAAGGAGAAGAAAGAGCGGGGGGCGTTGGGC
>JBATLA010000685.1:0-2880 GCA_049669945.1 Polyangiales bacterium
TGGGCGCGAACTGGGCCGAGCGCGAGGTCTTCGACATGTTCGGGATCGAGTTCCAGGACCATCCCGACCTTCGTCGCATTCTCCTGTACGAGGAGTTCATCGGTCACCCGCTCCGCAAGGACTACCCGATCGACAAGGCGCAACCCCTCGTGCCGTATCGCGAGGTCACCGACATCACCAAGCTCCCGCCGTTCGGCATCGAAGAGGGGCAGCCGTTTGCTCGGATCGATTGGGAGGCCCGGCTGGCGGGGGGCGACCATCAAGTGTCCCCCGCAATCGGAGTGCAGCAAGGCCAGCGGCGCACGCTCAGCGATTCAGAGGCGGCTCAGCAGATTCAGGCGCGCATCGACGCCCGCATGGCGGCGGAGGCCGCATCACCGGCCGACACCGCCGAGGAAGATTCGGGGGAATGAATGGAGCCCGCTGACGAGCTGTTGAACGATCAGGCTTCGCTCGAGCTCGACGCCGATCCCATGCGTCTGAACATGGGCCCGTCGCATCCAGCAATGCACGGGACCATACGCATGGTCATGGACCTCGATGGTGAGAACCTCGTCAACCTCGACGTCCAACCGGGCTACCTCCATCGTGGCTTCGAGAAGTCCTGCGAACGCGGCACCTGGGCTCAGGTGTTTCCGTACGCCGACCGCCTCAACTACGTCTCGCCGATGCTCAACAACGTCGGCTGGTCACTGGCTGTCGAGAAGCTCCTTGGCATCGAGGTGCCCGAGCGCTGTCAATACTACCGGGTTGTTCTCGGCGAGCTATCTCGCATCGCGGACCACTTCACATGCAATGGCGCCTCCGCGATGGAGCTCGGAGCGTTCACACCGTTCTTGTGGCTCCTCAAGGTGCGCGATTGGGTGTGGGACATCCTCGAGCGCGAAACCGGTGCCCGGATGACCCACAGTTTTGGGCGCATCGGCGGCATGGCTGCGCCTCCCACGCCGAACTTCAAAGACGACGTGAGGCAGTTGATTCCCGAGCTCTTCAAGGTCGTGAAGGAGACGGAGATCATGCTGCTCCGAAACCGAATCTTCCTCGACCGGATGCAGGGCGTCGGCGTGCTCACCAAAGAGCAGGCGCTCTCGTACGGCTGCACGGGCCCCGTCGCGCGCTCGACCGGCATTCCCTACGACGTCCGCAAGGATCACCCGTATCTCGTTTACGATCGGTTCGATTTCGACGTCCCGATTGGCGAAGACGGAGACAACTGGGATCGCTTCATGGTTCGGCTAGAAGAGATCCGGCAGTCGATTCGCATCATCGAGCAAGCCCTCGAGCAGATGCCGGACGACGGCCCCGTCAACGTCGACGATCCCCGCATCGTCTACCCCGACAAGCAAGACGTCTACACGACGATCGAGGCGACGATCGCCCATTTCAAGCTCGTCATGGAGGGCCTTCGTGTCCCGAAGGGCGAGGTCTACAGCTTCACGGAGGGCGGCAACGGCGAGCTCGGCTTCCACATCGTCTCGGACGGCAGCGGCACCCCGTATCGCGTCCGCGTTCGACCGCCGTGCTGGTACAACCTCGCCGCGGCTCGCGAGATGCTGCTCGGCGGCATGATCGCCGACATCATCCCCACCTTTGGCTCCGTCAATATGATCGGCGGGGAGTGTGACCGGTAACCGATGCCTAAGTTCACGTTAGATGGGAAAGAGATTTCGTTCGAGCCTGGCGAGACCGTCATGCAGGCGGCCTGGCGCGAGGGCATCGAGATTCCGCATTACTGCTGGCACCCGGGTCTCTCGATTGCGGCGAACTGCCGCATGTGTCTCGTGCAGGTCGAAAGCGGTCGTCAGATGGCGATGCCGCAGCTTGCGTTCGACGAGTCCAAGGGCGAGTACGTCCCCTCGACGAAGCCAAAGCTTCAGCCTGCCTGTCAGCTCGCCGCCGCAGACGAGATGGTCGTCTCGTCGACGAACGATGAGGTCAAGGCCGCCCAAGCCTCGGTCCAGGAGTTCCTGCTCCTCAATCACCCGGTCGACTGCCCCATCTGCGACCAAGCCGGTGAGTGCAAGCTCCAGGACTACTACTACGAGCACCAGGGCTCCCTGAAGCGCAAACTCACCGAGCCCGTGCACAAGCCGAAGGGCGTCCGCTTCGGGCCGACCATCGTCTACGACGCCGAGCGATGCATCATGTGCACCCGCTGCATCCGTGTCTGTGACGAGGTCGCAAAAGATCACGTCCTCGACATGCGGGAGCGCGGCAACAAAAACGAGATCATTCTCGCCCCAGGCCGCGAGCTCGACCACAAGTACACGCTGATGACCGAGCACGTCTGTCCCGTCGGTGCGCTGACGAGCAGCGACTTCCGGTTCAAGGCGCGCGTGTGGTTTCTGAAGTCCGGCGAGGGCGTCTGCACCGGCTGTGCGACGGGTTGCAACACGCACGTCGACTACGATCCCCGCTACGGCAAGGTGTATCGACTTCGCCCGCGCGACAACCAGGACGTCAACCAGTTCTGGATGTGCGACGACGGCATGATGACCTACACGCGGCAAGCCACCGACCGCGTCCTCACGGCCACGTCCGGTCGCGGCGAGGACCGCTTGCCGCTCGCGGAGCGCGAAGCCATCGCGAAGGCGGCCGAGCAGCTCTCGAGCGTCGATGCGTCGAAGCTCGCAATCGTGCTCAGCGCGCAAAACACGACCGAAGACAACCTCGCCCTCGCCAAGCTGGGCTCTGCGCTAGGCGCCGAACGTCTGTACTTGGCAGCTCTTGGTGGCTGGGAAGGCGACGACATCCTCCGAAGCGACGACAACAACCCGAACCGCGCCGGCGCAAGCCAGGCTGCGGGCGGGGCGGCGCTCAAGCCGGTGAGCGAGCTGATCGCGGACGTGCAGAGCGGCGAAGTGCAGGGTGTGCTCGCAC
>JBATLA010000686.1:0-1684 GCA_049669945.1 Polyangiales bacterium
GCCCCCCTCTAACCGCCCTCCACCGGCAGCTCGATGCCGTGCTGTTTCAGCCGGCGGTAGAACGTGCGTCGTGCCATCCCGAGCGACCGCGCTGCTTGGGCTCGATTCCAGTCATGCGCATTCAGTGCAGCGAGAATGCGATCGCGTTCCGCGTCTTTGAAGTCGCGGTAGTTGCCGACATCGGCCGACGCTCTCGGCGCTGCCGTACCCGTCTCGATCGCAAGGTCGTGCGCTTCGATGGTGTCGCCGGTCGCGAACACGCTCGCGTTGATCAAGAGATGCTCGAGCTCTCGGACGTTGCCCGGGAAGTTGTGCGCGGCCAAACGTCGAACCGCGGCGCGGCTGAGGCGCTTGCGGGGCTCCCCTCGTTCGCTGGCGATCCGCGCGAGGAAATGCTCGCACAGCAGCGGAATGTCGGCCCGGCGTTCACGAAGGGGTGGCAGCTGGATCTCCACGACCGCGAGGCGGTAGTAGAGATCCTCGCGGAGCTGTCCTTCATCGATGAGCTCTTGCAGCGGGCGCTTCGACGCAGTGACGACGCGGACGTCGACCGGCTTTTCATCGGAGGAGCCTAGGGGCCGCACGCGTTTCTCCTGCAAGACGCGCAGTAGGTCTAGCTGCATGCGTGGCGGCATGTCGGCGATCTCATCCATGAAGAGGGTGCCTCCATCCGCCTGGACGAACAGACCTTCCCGCGCGGACGTCGCGCCGGTGAACGCGCCCGCAACGTGGCCGAATAGCTCGCTTTCGAGCAGACCCTCGGGGATCGACCCGCAATTCAACGACACGTATCCCGCATCGGCTCGGGCGCTCCCGCGGTGGATGGCGCGTGCGACGAGCTCCTTGCCGGTACCGCTCTCGCCCGTGATGACGACCGGGACGTCATTGGCGGAGACACGGTCGAGGACCTCGTAGACGCGGGTCATCCCCTTGCTCACCCCCACCAAACCCCAGCGCTCTCCGCGGGCGGTCGAGCCTTCCAAGAGAGCGAGCTCACGGCGCGTCCGCTGCAGCGCTTCTTCCTGGCCGGACAGACGCTCCCCGAGTTGGTGGTTGGCGTCCCGCAGCGCTTCGTTTGCGCGCTCCAGGTCCCTCTTCTGGGCTTCGACCCGCTCGAGGAGGCTGGCCGTTTCGATCGCGATTGCCGCCTGGTCGGCAAAGGCGCGGAGCGTCGACAAATCGGTGCCCGAGAAGCGTCCGCTGGCGCTGCGGTGCTCGAGGTAGAGCACCCCCCAAATCCGTCCACGCGCTTCGATCGGCAAACAGGCCACCGACTTCAGCATTAGCTGGTGGACCGACATGTAGTCCTGAACCCGCGCGTCTTGTGCGGCATCGACGGTGATCACCGGCTCCCTGTCGATGAGCACGGTTTCCGCGATCGAGCGGCTGAATGCGGCCGTTTGCTTGCCCAGTTGATTCTCGGCTCCGCGAACGGTTCGCGCTGCGAGTTGGCCCGCCTCATCGACGAGCAAGACGAAGCCTCGCTCGGCGCGGGCAAGCAACACAGCGCCGTCGGTGATGAGCGCCAGGAGCTTGCTGAGGTCGCGCTCGCTAGCGAGCCGGCGAAGATTCGCGAGCAGCGGCCGAAGCCCGGTGGCTGCCGGCGCGGCGGTCGAAGTGGGGTTCGCTTGCTTCGAAGCAGCGCGGGTGGTCTGCCGTCGAATGTGGCACCAAAAGCCAGCAC
>JBATLA010000687.1:0-2131 GCA_049669945.1 Polyangiales bacterium
CTTGGCCGCGGCGGCATCGGCCGTGGCTGAAGCGCAACTTCAGAGCTTTCCGGAGAACGTACTGTGGGACTTCGATTTCTACCTCGCTTCGATTCATGCGGAGGCGTGTGAGTCACCGAGCTACGTAGCCCACCTCGACCGCGTGATGGAGATCACCGTTGGGCTGATGCGCTTGCACGGCCAGCAGTCGACTATTCGGTTTCGCTACGTGCACGACTTCATATACGGGTTCGACTGGGCACGCTGGGTGCGCCGTGACCCGGGCGCCCGATTGGATACTGGGCCGTTTTCCCTTCGATTCCTCGAGCAGATCGAAACGCGGGGGCGCGACATCCTGACCCTGATCGAGGCCGATGACGCGCACTACCCGAAGCTCTCGGGTCCTGGTGCACGAAATCCGTTTTCCTTTTCACGGGATCCTGATGAGGAGCTCGCTCTCTACCGGCGCCTCGCCGAGCGCGGCTCCATTCCAGTGGAGGCATGGCGGCTCGATGCGCAGCCCGACGCGTCCCGCGACTTCGATCGTCTCCGCGAGGAGGCCGCCGAGAGTCTCGGCTTGGCCCGCTAGAGCTGGAGCAACATCGCCAGCATCCACAGAGCGACCAAGAGGTTGAGCGATAGGCTCGCCCATCCTGCTGCGCGCAGGGGATTCACGGCACGGGCGCCCACGAGCAAAGGCACGAGGGGCACGATCGCAAACGCGGCCTTCGCCGGAATCGAAACGCCAGGTGTCCAGATAAACGTGGCAAATGCGGCGAACGCGATGCCTGCGGACGCGAAGCGGCGCGCAGACGCCATGCCGTGCCGGACCGGCCAGGTTCTCTTGTTCGCACGCGTGTCGTCCTCGACGTCTGGAAGCGCCGTGAGGATATTGCTGCACACACCCAAGAGGGCCGCAGGCCATATCACCCAGGCGGGGGCAAACAGGATCTCGGTCTGCAGGTAGTACGCAAGGGACGGCAGGCCGATTCCGACGCCGACTCCCTGGAGGAGCTCGCCCCCGCCGCGATAGCTCGAGTGCACCGGCGGGAAGCTATAGAGCCACATCAGCAGGAGTGCGGCGAGCCCGTACCCCGGTGTCCAAGTGCGGCCAAAGAGCATCAGCGCGCACGAGAACGAGAGTAGTAAGAGCGCTGCGATCTGCGCCGCCCGCGCGATTTGACGTGGGGCGAGCTTGCCCTCGGGGATCACCCCCGAGCCCCCCGACAGCAGTGTGCGGCGGCCGCTGTCGGCGTCCTGGTCGGCGAAATCGTTCGCGAAGATGACGAACAAATGATCGAGCACGCCCCAGCCGAGCGCGGCCACGAGCCACCAAGCGTCGAACAATCCGGTGACATGCCAGGCCGCGACGTGTCCTAGAAGAAGCGGCACGACGATGTTGACGTGCGCCAGCGGTCGCGCGGCTTGAATCCAGGCTCTCATCTCGGTGTATCACTCGATAACACGATTCGATCCTGCTAGGTCCCCGAGGTGGATTCGCCCACCCGGGAACCTCTCACGCGGCCGGTTCAGTTCTTCACTGGTAAGGGTGGGGTCGGGAAGTCGACGGTGCTCGGCGCACTCGCAACGGCGGCGGCGCGTGCCGGCAAAAAGCCGTTGATCGTCGAGCTTGGCATCCACACCTCGTCCTCGCATTTGTTTCGCGGTCCAAACGTCGGGTACGAGCCGGCGGAAGTCGCCCCCGGCGTGTTCGCAACACGGGTGCAGTTCGAGCCCGCGCTGGTCGACTACATCACGTCGCGGCTGAAGCTGCGATTCGTCGCGACGATCATCACGAGGAACAAGTCTCTGCGGCGCCTGTTCATGGCGGCGCCCGGCGTGGACGAGATCGTGTCGCTGCATCGAGTCGCGCAGCTCGCGGGGGACGATCGATGGGGCCCGATCCTCGTCGACCTGGAATCCACGGGGCACGCCTTGATGTTTTTCGACCTTCCCAGCGTGCTCGAGGTCTTTCTCAAGGACGGGCCTCTTCGACAGGTACTCGACAGCGCCACGGAGCTCGTCCACGACGAGAGCCGATGCGCGATTCACATCGTCACGGTGCCGGAGCCACTCGCCGTGAACGAGACCATCCAGCTCTATCGCGGGCTTCGGGAACGGAAGGACCTGCACCTCGGCCATCTCTTCATCA
>JBATLA010000688.1:0-2372 GCA_049669945.1 Polyangiales bacterium
AGCCCGGAGGTCGCGCGCGCGCGTTCGAGCGCGAGGGCTTTCATTTCGACGCGGGCCCTACCGTGATCACCGCGCCCTACTTGTTCGACGAGCTGTTCGAGCTCTTTGGCAAGGATCGGCAGGACTACTTCGAGCTTGCGCCCGTCGACCCGTTCTATCGCGTCTGCTTTCCTGACGGACGCCACTTCGACTACGTGGGCGACGACGAGCGACTCTTCGAAGAGATCGCCAAGTTCAATCCGAGCGACGTGGTCGGCTACAAGCGGCTGGTCGAGCACTCGAAGCGCATCTTCGACGTCGGCTACACGCAGCTCGTCGACGCTGACTTCTCCCGTTTCGGGGACATGATGCGCATCGTCCCCGAACTCATTCGGCTTCGCGCCTACAAGAGCCTCTACGGCTTGGTCGCCCACTACATCAAGGACGACGCGCTCCGGCAGGTGTTCACCTTCCAGCCCTTGTTGATCGGCGGAAACCCGTTCCGGGCCCCCGGCATCTACCTCCTGATCCATTGGCTCGAGCGGAAATGGGGAATCCATTTCGCGATGGGCGGCACGACCGCCATCGTGGAGGGGCTCACACGATTGCTCGGCGAAGTCGGGGTCGACGTTCAACTCAACGCACCCGTCGAGCGCATCGAGGTCAACAATGGCCGCGCCAAGGGCGTGCTGCTCGAGGACGGCACATTCATCGACGCGGACCTCGTCGTCTCGAACGCGGATCCGGCGACCGTCTATACCAAGATGATCGACCCAGCGGTGCGCCGAAAGCACACGGACGCGTCCGTCGCGCGCAAGAAGTACTCCATGAGCTTGTTCGTCGGATACTTCGGCACGAACAAGACCTATCCGGACCTCGCACACCACTCAATCCTGCTCGGGCCTAGGTATCGCGAGCTGCTGACCGACATCTTCGATCGCAAGAAGCTTGCCGATGACTTCTCGCTCTATCTGCACGCCCCGACGCGGACAGACCCGAGTCTTGCGCCCCCGGGGGGCGAGAGCTTCTACGTTCTCTCGCCCGTGCCCAATCAGCAAAGCGGCATCGACTGGTCGGTCGAAGGTCCGCGCTACATGGATCGGATTCTCGATGCGCTCGACGCCGAGCACCTGCCCGGTCTTCGCGACAACCTCGCGACGCAGTTCCACGTCGATCCGCGCTACTTCGAGGGCGAGCTTCGCTCGTATCGCGGCGCCGCTTTCGGTCCGGAGCCCACCCTTCGACAGTCGGCGTACTTCCGCTTCCACAATCGGAGTGAGGATGTCGACGGGCTCTACTTCGTCGGAGCCGGTGTCCATCCTGGGGCAGGGCTTCCGGGTGTGTTGTCGTCGGCCAAGGTCCTGGAACGGGTCGTTCCGCAGCCGGAGCGGGCAACGCGACTTCTACCCGCGCCGAACACGGTGACGGCATGAGCCTCGCGGACGACCAAGCGCGCGAGGTTGCCCAGTGGCAAATGCTCGCCTTTCGGGCACGGTCCTTTCGGTGGGCTTCGGCCTTCCTGAGCCAGGCGCAGCGAAGGAGAGTCGCCGCCCTCTACGCATTTTGTCGCGCGGTCGACGACCTGGCCGACGCCGATTGGGCGACCCCCGAGGCACAGCAGGACCTGGTCAGCCTTCAGCGGGCGCTCGCCGCGGAGCCCGATCACGAAGGCCTGTGGCCGCCGCACTACCGGTGGTTCCGCGCCCTTTGCCTCGAGTGTGGGATCAGTTTCCCGGTCGTTCGGGAGCTGATGATCGGCATGATGTCCGATCTCGAAGTCGTTCGAATGCAATCGGACCGCGAGCTGGTCCGCTATTGCTACCGCGCCGCGGGCACGGTGGGGCTGATGATGTGCGCGGTGCTCGGCGTTCGCGACCCGCGTGCCCTACGGCACGCCATCGACTTGGGCATCGCCATGCAACTCACCAACATCTCCAGGGACGTCCTCGAGGATGCCCAAAGCTCGCGGGTGTACCTTCCGGCCGAGCGGCTGGCCGACTTTGGCGTGACCCCGGAGGCGCTGGTCGACGGCAAAGCTGACGCCCAGGCGGTGAGCCTGGTTGTGGACGACCTGCTCACGCTTGCCGAGGGCTACTACCAAAGCGGTGACGCCGGGATGCGCTTCCTCCCGGCGCGCGCGCGCTGGGCCATCCTCGTCGCGAGCCGCCTGTATCGAGGCATTGGTCGCCGTCTGCGCCGTCGCCACGCAAGCAATCCGTTGCTCGGTCGCGTCGTGGTTCCTTGGCTTGAGAAGCTCGCGCTGGTCGCGAGTGCGACGGCGAGCTGGGTCAGCCTGACCTTGTCTCCCCCTCGCGCCACCAGGACAGCACAATACCGCGACTACTTGATCGGGCTACCAGGGACACTCGCTGACGCTGACGCTGACGCTGACG
>JBATLA010000689.1:0-7586 GCA_049669945.1 Polyangiales bacterium
GTCACCGACGTTTCGAAGGCGGCCGACGTCGCCGCGCTTGCAGAGCGCGCCCGCAGCGAGTTCGGCGGCGTGCACGTGGCCTGTAACAACGCAGGCGTGTTTGCAGGCGGCTTGCTCTGGGAAGAGAGCTTGGCCGACTACCGCTGGTTGATGGACGTCAACATCTGGGGCGTGATCCACGGAATCAGAACGTTCATTCCCATCATGCTGGAGCAGGACACCGAGTGTCATCTGGTCAACACGGCATCGATGGCCGCGCTCTGCGCGATGCCGTTTGCCGGCATCTACCACATGACGAAGCACGCAGTGCTAGCGCTGAGCGAATCGCTGCACCACGAGCTCGAGGTCACCTCCGAGAAGGTCAAAGTGTCCGTGCTGTGTCCGGAGCTGATCAAGACCGGCATCGGAACCTCCGAGAGAAACCGGCCGACCGAGTATTCGAAGCCTGGCGACATCATCGAGTCTGACGCTCGGCAGCTCGTTCTCGACAGCATCAACGAGGGCATGCAAACCGGGATCGATCCGTCGGTGATGGCCGATCGGGTCATCGCGGCGATTCGCTCCGAGACGTTCTACATTCTGTCGGAGGACGGCTGGCGCGAGACTGCGCATCAGCGCATGGAAGACATCCGGACCGGGCAGAACCCCGTCCTCGCACCGCCCGTCTGACATTGAGGAGCTGGATGAGATGATTCGACATAGATGGACGCTGGTACTCACTCTGGGCTTGCTCGCGGCTACCGCTGCCGTTGCGCAGGAAGCGGCGCCGCCGACCGAAGCCAAGCCGACCGACGAGATCATCGTCGAAATTTCAGGCCTACAGAACGACCAAGGCCAGATCGGTTGCCGGATCTTCTCGAAGGAGGACGGCTTCCCCGATAAGAAAGGCAAAGCCGACGAGCAGCTTTACAGCAAGCCCAAGTCGAAGAAGGGCGGCTGTACGTTCAAAGGCTACAAGCCGGGCACGTACGCGATCTCGGTCATGCACGATCTCGACACCAGCGGTGACCTCAACACCTCGTTCGTTGGAAGGCCGAAAGAACCCTGGGGCGTGTCCAACGATGCGCCTGCACATCGTTTCGGTCCGCCCGAATTCAAAGAGTGTACGTTCAAGTACGAGGGCGGGAAGAAGGTCATCAAGATCAAGCTTCAGATGTAGCCAGCTGCGTGGCCGACGCTGGCTAGCTCGCTTCTTCTTGGATGAGCGCGGCAGCCCGTTCGCCGATCATCATGCTGGGCGCGTTGGTATTGCTGCCCGTGATCTCGGGCATGATCGACGCATCGACGACTCGGATCCGTCCGATTCCGCGCACACGTAGGCGCGGGTCGACGACCGCCATCTCGTCGACGCCCATCTTGCAAGTGCCAACCGGGTGGTAGACCGTTCCGGCGCGAAGCCGGATCTCTTCGCTGAGCTCGGCGTCACTGCTCCGATCGGCACCGGGCGCGAGCTCTTCTCCGAGGTGCTCGGCCATCTCTGGATGACTGCAGATCTCGCGACACTTGCGAATCGCGTCGATGAGGAACTGCAAGTCCTCGGGCTCTTTCAGATACGCGGGGTCGATATGCGGCGCGTCTCCGGCATCGGCGGATTGAAGCAGCACCTCACCTCGGCTCTTCGGGTAGAGGAGCGTTGGCAGCACCGAAAGACAGTGTCCGGGGTCGACGTAGGCGCGCTCGGGGCCGTCCTGATTCGGATCGGGGTAACCCCAAGGCAGCGTATGGAGCTGAAGATCGGGAATCCGCGCCTCCGGGCGGCTCTTGACGAACGCGCAGGCCTCGAACACCGTCCGGCCGAACCAATTGTCCCCGAACATGTACTCCTTGAGCATGCCGCCGAGGAAGTGCGCTGCGGTTCCGCGGTGAAGGCTGGTCGGAGCCCGAAACACCAGCGGCACCAAGAGATGGTCGTGAAGGTTCTTGCCGACGCCTGGCAGGTCGAGCTTCAGCTCGATGCCGTGCTCGCGCAGATGTTCGGCCGGGCCCACCCCAGAGAGCATGAGTATGTGCGGCGAGCCGATCGCCCCGGCGGACAAGATTACCTCGCGTTTCGCCCTGGCGACGACCCGCTCCCCCGACTGCTCGTACTCGACGCCGGTCGCGCGGCCGTTCTCGATGACGACGCGTTGAACCAAAGCACGCATCTCGAGACTGAAATTCGGCCTCGAGAGACTCGGTTGAACGTAGGCTTCTCCGGTTCCGCTGCGCAGGCCGTCGCGACAAGACATGTGCATCATGCTCGCGCAGTGTTGGTTCCCCGCGTTGAAGTCATCGAGAATCGGAACGTCGCAAACGGCCGAGACGGCCTTCATGAAGGCCACGGACACCGGGCTGAGCTCATCTTCGGGGTGGCGGCTCACGCGAATCGGGCCGCCGGCGCCGTGATACTCGGTCTCGCCGTCCTCGTGGTCCTCGAGCCTCTTGTAGAACGGAAGCACATCCTGGAAGCTCCAGCCCTCGCAGCCGCCAGCCGCCCAGTCGTCGTAGTTCTGTATGTTCCCGCGGAGGTAGATCATCCCGTTCACAGAGCTCGAGCCGCCAACGACTTTGCCCCGGGTGAAGGTGATGCGGCGGTTGTTGAGATTCGCCTGCGGAGCCGTGCTGAAGCCCCAGTCGAGCTTCTTCTTGAGCTGCTTGACCTGCTGCACGAGGCTGATCATTCCTGGCTTGCGAACCAGCGTCGTTCGGTCGCTTCCACCCGCTTCGAGGAGAAGAACCGTCGCGTTCGGGTCCTCGGCGAGACGCGCTGCGACAATCGCCCCCGCAGAACCTGCTCCAATCACGATGTAGTCGAACTCGGCCACGGCTCCTTCCGGGACTGCAACATGCTTCACTACGCCGCGCTGCTACTTCTCGAGCAGGACGAGCCAATAGGAAGAGTCGTCCTTGGTCCCCGAGCCCGGCGTCACCATCTTGGATGACCAACCGTCTTTGAGAAGCTGCGGCAAGGCATGCTGGTCATCTTTGCTGGAGGTGAACTCGCCCTCGTCGGGATCGCCGCCGAGCACCCAGGACTCACCGTTGTCTGAAACCACTACGAAGCGCTGTGCCATTCCGGCTGCATATGCGACCCCGTCCGCGCCCGCAAGCGAGTTCCACCAGCCGCCCGGTCGACAAGCGCGGCTTCCGGAGCTGACGCGTGCGCCTCAAGGAGTCGATCGCCCTATCAGTAGCTCCTCCTAGCGCGACAAGCCCGTGCCGCGCTTTGCGCCCGGTCGTCCGGGCCCTAGAGAACCTAGCGATGACCTTGAAAGTAATCGAATGGAGCACAGGGAACGTCGGGCGCTACGCCCTGCGGTCCATCATCGGGCACCCGGGCCTCGAGCTCGTCGGGCTCTTCGTCAGCAGTGAGGCGAAAGAGGGAAAGGACGCGGGCGAGCTCTGCGGCCTCGACCCCGTAGGCGTCATGGCCACCCGCAATGTCGACGCCCTGCTCGCGCTCGACGCCGATTGCGTTTGCTACACGGCCGACGGGGGGATGCGCCCTGGCGACGCCGTCACGGACATGGCGAAGATTCTTGCATCGGGAAAGAACGTCGTCTCTTGCTCGATGGTCGGCCTCGTCCATCCGACCACGCTCAACGCGATGTTCACGAAGCAGCTCAGCGACGCCTGCGAAGCCGGCGGTACCTCGTTTCTCACCTCGGGAATCGACCCCGGCTTCGCGAATGACACGCTCCCCTTGGTGCTCTCCGGCTTGTCGGAGTCCTGGAGCCAGATCCGCTGCCAAGAGATCATCAACTACGCCACCTACAACCAGCCCGAGACCATCGTCGAGATCATGGGCTTCGGGAAGCCGCTCGATCACACCCCCGTGCTCCTGATGCCCGGCATGCTCGGCTTCGCCTGGGGCGGAACCCTCAGGCTGCTCGCCGAAGGCCTCGGCGTCGAGATCGAAGAGATTCGCGAAGTTCACGAGCGCCTCCCCGCTGAGAAGCCCATGCAGCTCGGCCCGTACACCATCGAAGTGGGCACCACCGCCGCACTCCGCTTCGAGATTCAAGGCATCGTCGACGGCAGACCCGCCCTCATCGTCGAGCACGTCACGCGCCTCGACGACGACCTCGCGCCCGACTGGCCGAAGAGCAACGGCTCGTATCGAGTGCTCATCGAAGGCGTCCCGAGCATGCAGCTCGAATACGAGTTCCAAGACGAGCACGGCGACCACGCAGTCGGCGGCGTGCTGCTCACCGCAACCCGCCTCGTCAACGCCATCCCCTCGGTCTGCGCCGCTGCCCCCGGCCTCCTCTCCGCCCTCGATCTCCCGCTGATTACAGGCAAGGGCCTCTACAAGCCAAGCGCCTGAGCGGCGTCCTCGCCCACCGGAACCTGCGCCCACAGTAAGCAAGCGGCGATCTCGGGTACTACAGTGCGCCTACGAGACCGAGGGAAGAATCGTGGTCACTCCGCGGCGTCGGCGGCGTAGTGAAGGCGGAACATAACGCCGCCCAGGTCCCGCTAGCTCGCGAGGAGGGTGAACGAACCCCGCGGAGTCATCCGCGCTCTCTTGCAACCCCTCTCCCTACTGAGGTACACATCCGCTCTGGGTGCTTGGGCTTAGTCCTAAGGGTGAGGTGGTGATTTCGATGCGAATGATGTTTCTCATGTTGGCGCTGGCCTGCGTCCTACCGGCTTGTAGCAACGACTCCGACGGGGGTTCGCAGACACTCATGGCGGGTGCCGCGAGTCGCAGCGTCCTTCCAACGGTCAGCGGCGAGCGCGACTATCTAGCCGAGGCTCCCGGTTGGCCGGCGCGCGAAGAGGTCGACCCCGACGACCCCGGCGTGTTCATCGAGGCCTGGGATCAGGGGGAGGTAGACGTCGGCAACGGACGCTCCGATTCCGCTTGGGTACACGACGATTTGAGGACGACCGCATTGGCGCTCTCGTTGGGAGAAGAGCGCGCCATCCTCATCATGGCCGACACCTATTCGTACTTCGGCGGCGACATCGCCGTGATGCTGGAGCGTGTGCGCGCTCGCTTGCCAGATGAATGGTCGGAAGCGCCGATCTTGGTCTCCGCGACCCACAACCATCACGGGCCGGACACGGCGTTCAGCATCAACGACGATTGGTTTTCCCTGATGACGGACGAAATCGCCGCGGCGGCCGAAGATGCGGTGGCGGCGATGCAGCCGGCCACGATGTCGTCAGCGGTTGGTGATCATGGATACGGAGCCGACGACGTACGTGACCCGGTGATCCGCAACACGCTGCTCAACGTGCTCGCGGTCGACGCCGAGGAGAGCGGAGAGTCGATTGCTACGCTCGTTCAGTGGACCGGTCATCCGGAGTCGACCCTCGGATGGGACCCTCCAGCCGAGGCGGCAAATCTCGAGGAAGCCTGCGCCATCAAGGGCTGGGAAGGTGGCGACTGCACCGCGAACGGCCGCTACCTCACCGCGGACTACCCGGGCGTCTTGCGTGAGCGCCTCCAAGCAAGCCGAGGCGGCGAAGTGCTCTACTTCAACGGACCCCTCGGGAGCCAGGTAGGGCCGGGCGCCGCTCCGACCTGGGTCGTCGACGAGGATCACCCGGTGGGCGACGGGCTCACGGTGCCAGAAGGCGCCGTGCCGCTGACCGAATGTGACGACAGGGACACCTATCTTTGCCGAAGCTTCGCGAAAACCGAGTCCATCGGCACCGAGCTCGCCAACGCCGTAGGCCGCGCCATGGAGCAGGCCGCGCCAGTCGAGGTGCGCGAGCTGAGCGTCAAGATCGAGAGCTTCTACACGCGCCTCACCAACATCGGCTTCCGAGCTCTGATCCCGGCCGGAGACATCGGATGGTCGCCCCCGGTGCTCTACAATTGCACTGGCAAGCCCTTCAGCGACGACAATTGCGTCGAGGACGGCGGAGAGGTCGTCGAAGATCTCTTGCTCACCTTTCTAGGCGTCGACGGAATCTCGAAGGGTGACGTCATCGGCTCACAGATTGCGCACGTCGATTTCGGCGATGTGGGCATCCTTTTCATGCCAGGCGAGCTCCCACCCGAGCTCGTCAAAGGGCTGCCCGATGATTTCGAAACCGCGGAACCCGACAAGTACTACCGGGAGCCGCATCTCCACGCGGTGGGCGCGGACTACACGATCCCGGGCCACCTTCTCTCGCTCGTCGAAGAGGACGTGACGCTCACGGTGGGGCTTGGAGGCGATCAGATCGGGTACTTCGTTCCGGTCTCGGACTACCGCCTCAAGTGCCTCGACGAAGCGCTGCTGTTCGCGGGTCAGGCCAAGTGCGACGACCTCTATGCCCGTGGTGTCATCGAGGGTGAGGACTGGCTCAGCGGCGAGGTCTGCCAGCGGATCACCGACGATGAATCCGCACTCGAGGCGTACGGCGACGACGCCGACGCAGTGGCCGCGATCTGCACCTACGGCCAGGCGCTCGGCCGCGAGATCGACGAACCCGACGGCCACTACGAAGAAACCAACGCCGCGGGCTGGGACATGGTCGACGACCTCTGGGAAGCGGCCAAGCGCATGCTGCAGAACTGATTCGCCCGCGTCGACGCCCGCGCACGAAACGACGCGACCCCCGGATTGGGGCGGGTACCGCTCGTCCACGTGGCGAGCCGCACCGCCTTCAGACACACTCCCGCGGCGCCAAAGAAAGAAGGTTCACTTGAAGACCAAGATCACGGAAATGCTCGGTATCCAGCACCCCATCATTCAGGGCGGGATGCACTACGTCGGCTTTGCCGAGCTCGCGGCCGCGGTGTCGAATGCAGGGGGCCTCGGAATCATCACGGGTCTCACCCAGAAGACACCGGAAGACCTTGGCAAGGAGATCGCGCGCTGTCGGGAGATGACCGACAAGCCGTTTGGCGTGAACCTCACCTTCCTCCCGACGGTCAGCAGTCCGGATTATCCCGGGTACGTCGACGCGATCATCGACGGAGGCGTACGCATCGTCGAAACCGCCGGCCGGAATCCGCAAGAGCATCTTCCGAAGCTCCAGGAAGCCGGCGCGAAGATCATCCACAAGTGCACATCCGTCCGTCACGCGCTCAAGGCGCAGTCGATCGGCTGCGACGCCGTTTCGGTCGATGGCTTCGAGTGCGGCGGGCACCCCGGGGAAGACGACATCCCAAACATGATTTTGCTCCCCCGCGCCGCTGACGAACTGAAGATCCCATTCGTCGCCTCAGGCGGCATGGCCGACGGCCGCTCCCTCGTCGCCGCGCTCGCCATGGGTGCCGAAGGCATGAACATGGGCACGCGCTTCATCGCCACGAAAGAAGCGCCCGTTCACGAGAACGTGAAGCAGGCCATTGTCGCCGCGTCCGAGCTCGACACGCGCCTGGTCATGCGTCCGCTCAGAAACACCGAGCGTGTGCTCAACAACGCCGCGGTCGAGCGCCTCCTCGAAAAGGAGCAGGAGCTCGGCAAGGACCTCCAGTTTCAGGACATCATCGAGCAAGTCGCCGGCGTCTACCCCCGCATCATGATGGAGGGCGACATGGATGCGGGCGCCTGGTCCTGCGGCATGGTCGCCGGCCTGATTCACGATATCCCAACGTGCCAGGAGCTCATCGACCGAATCATGGTCGAGGCAGAGGGCCTGATCGCGGACCGGCTCAGCGG
>JBATLA010000690.1:0-3620 GCA_049669945.1 Polyangiales bacterium
GCCCCCATACATGGACCCCAGACGAGAACAATTGCGTATATCGAAAACGGTCTTGCGGGCGTAGCGTTCGAGATCCTTTGGTGGGCGGTGGGCGCCTGCCATCACAAAGGAGCAAGAACATGGCCGACACAGCACTCGTACTTCTATGGGATCGTGTGGTTCCGGGCAGGGAAAAGCAAGCTCTGGCGCTCTTCGGGCAGACGCTCGAATACTACGGCACCCTGCAAAAGGATGGCGCGATCGAGAGCTACGAGCCGGTTCTCTTCGATCCGAATGGAAAAGACGTCAACGGCTTAATTCTGATCCGTGGGAGCGCGGACCAACTCGACGCGCTCAGGCGCCAAGACCGCTTCATCGAGCTAACGATGCAGGGCACCCACCAATGCGAGAACTTCGGCATGGTGGGCGCCCACCTCGAGGGCCAGCTCCAGGCCCGCATGGCCAAGTGGGCCCAGATCATCAGTCAATAGACAGCCAATAGGGGACAGGCCCTCACCCTAAGACCTGCGTAGTTCCGAGCTCTTACAGTTCGTGCCGCGCACTTTCCCGGCCCTCTTCATACGTCCCATTAGCGTGCCGGAAAGTGCGCGGTTTGCTTTGCAAACCCCGGAGATCAGGGCGCGCTTGGAGCTGGTGCCTGTCCCCGACTATGCGGCGACGACGGGGAGCTTGGCGGTTCTTGCCTCGGACTGCTCCGGGTAGAACTGCTTGCAGTAGCGTCGGTACTCGCCGATGGGGCCGTCGCCTTCTGCGAGGATGGGCTTGTCGACGTAGCGTTTCGTCTCCCAGAACGGAGCGTCCTGTCCGACCTCGCGATTGAGGCCCCATGAGGCAGCCTCGCGTACGAGCTTCGTCATTGGTCCCACGCCCCAATGCTTGGCTGAGGCGGCCGTGCGCAGAATGATGTTGTCTTGGTCCACCGGGCTCGACAGGACCAACAAATTGATCTCGATGCCGAAGCGCTCGACTCGCACGCGCACGAGCGAGTAGCCCAATCCGTGGACCTCGACGTTGAACTTTGCGACGAACTTGATCTTATCCCCCAGCGGGTACTGAATACCGTAGGCGCCCTTGAGGAGGTGTCCGTCGATCTCCAAATCACCCTCGGTCCAAGCATCACCAAATCCATGAACCTGGATGAAGTGGCCCGTATCAACGCTGTTCTCGCTGGTCTCTTGCGGATGGCTCTTCACGCGGATGGCTCGCGTCCGGAATTCCGTCCAACCCTCTGACGGGCCGGGTAGCACCGGAACCTCCCACTCGGGTTGCTTTCTCTCTGGGTGGTACCACGCGAAGATGTAGCCGTTGTGCTCCCGAATCGGCCAGGTCCCGAGCTTGGCCTTGCGGGGCACGCCCTTGCCGTAGGCTGTCCGCACGCAGCGGCCGTCGCCTCCGAACTCGAAACCGTGGAAGGAGCACCGCAGGTTCTCGCCCTGGACGGTGCCAGAGCCCAGGTGCGCGCCCAAATGCGGGCAATACGCCTCGGTCAGGTGCGCTTCACCGGACGCTGTGCGGTACAGAATCAGCTCTTCACCGAAGTACTTCACGGTAAGCACCTGGCCTGCCTCGACTTCGTCCGAAGTCGCGACCGTGTACCAACCCACCGGAATCCCCGGAAAACGTAAGTTATCGCTCAACTTGCTCTCCCACGAGGCGGCCTTGGCCGAGCCTCTTCAGAACGGGAATGTAGGTTCAACGGCTCCTTTGGTCCGAAAAACCGGCTGAACGGTCGTGGTGAGCGGGTGAACGGTAGGCCGCCCCCGGTGAACGGTAGGGGCCCCCGGGGCTTGGGCCGAAAAGCCCCTCTTTCCGAGCACCTCCACCGTTTGAAGCCGCCCGCCGATCTCTTTACAAGCCACGAGTTCCGGATATTAAACGCCCTGTGATTGCCCGTTTGTTAGGTCTACCGGACACGCCCGGTGTGATGTTCCTCGTGTTCGCCGGCGGTGGGATGCTGTACTTCTTCCTGCTCGCCTCGATCGCCTACTTCCTCTACTTCAAGAAGTTCAAAGATCGGTTTCATCCGACCTACGAGCTCGACCCCCGCGAAATGAAGTCGGCGCTCAAGTGGGTGGTCATCGGCATCATCGGCAACGGCCTCTTCATGCTTCCGATCCACCTGCTGATCGCGAAGGACTACTCCAAGATGTACTACGAGGTCGCGGATCACGGCTGGGGCTGGATCTTCGCGCAAGTCGTACTCTTGCTTCTCTTCACCGAGACGCTGATCTACTGGACGCACTGGGCGTTTCACAAATCGCCCTTCCTCTGGAAATACGTCCATGAACGTCACCACAAGTACCAGGTCCCGCAACCGTACTCGGCGCTGTCATTCAACCCGATGGACTCGTTCCTTCAGGCGGTGCCGCATCACATCGCGGCGTTCTTCTTCCCCGTTCACGCCGGCGTCTACGTGGCCTCGGTCACCTTCGTGACCCTGTGGGCCGTGTGCATTCACGACCGCGTGAGCTTCTTCCGCTGGCCATGGCTCAACTACACGGATCACCACACGCTTCATCACTGGTACAGCGATTTCAATCTCGGCCAGTACTTCACGTTCTGGGATCGAGTCGTCGGCACCTATCGCACGCCCACGATCGATTACGACGACGTGCCTGAGGGCATCATCTATCGTCCGCCCAGTGCCCCGGAGCGCTCGACCGCGCCGTCCGCGTTGAGTCCCGGCGGGGCGCAGCCCGCCGAGTAGCGTCATCTGGTGATGCGAAAATCGGTGTACTCGCCGGTATAGCTTCGCCAGCGCACTTCGACGTCGTCGACCCGCGCAGTGGATGGTCCCGCATGCGCCCACGAGAGAAAGTCTTTCACGTCGTCTTCCTCGCCCTCGGCGACGATTTCGACGGAGCCGTCCGGGCGGTTCTTCACCCAGCCGCTCAGGCCGTGTTGCCGAGCTTCGCGCTGTGCGGTGGCGCGAAAGTAGACGCCCTGGACGCGGCCCCGCACGCAGAGGTGGATTCGCTTCTGTCCCATCAGCCGTACCGAACGCCCAGCACGTGCATGTAGCCAAAGACCAAGAGCTTTCCGACGTGACCACCCACCGGGCCGCCGTCCTCTGACGAGAGCACCTTCGCGAAGATCACTGCTTCGGCGACGTGTACCGCAAGGAGCCCAAAGAACACCATCCTGCCGATCTCCGGTTCGGGTACGGACGTCGGCAGGACGAAGGAGAGCAGCCCCCACATCCACACCGCCAGCACGACGACCTTCCCAATCGCAACTGCAAGCTTCATGACGGGAGCATACTCAATCGGGGAGCCGCATGACACCCGGCAGAGGCGATTTTGGCGCGTCGGCCGGAGGCGGAATGTCGAGGAGGGCGGCCAGTGTCGTGGCGACGCGCAACACGTTCAGCGTCTCTTCGCTGGTGCGCCGCTCGATCGCGGTGCCCCACATCAACACCGGGACCAGGCGATCGTAGTCCCACGGCGTCCCGTGGTTGGTGCCGCCGTTTTCGGAGATCGCATCGAACCATCCTGGCTCGGACACGAGGTAGAGATCGCCCGGGGGATCGTCGGGGAGGCTGGCGCCGACCAAACGCTCGATTCGCCGGTTGCTCGCCCGAAGCGTTGCCCCCTCGCGTGCGTCGTATGCGGCCCTCACCC
>JBATLA010000691.1:0-2544 GCA_049669945.1 Polyangiales bacterium
ATCACGATTGGAGTCTTTTCGTGTCGGGGATCCCCGCGTACGTGCCGAACCAGCTTCAACCCATCCATCACGGGCATGTTCACGTCGGTCACCACCAAGTCGAACTGTTGGGTGGCGAGGGCCCGAATCCCCGCGAGGCCGTTCTCGGCTTCCACGATTTCCATACCCGGAATCC
The DNA here is from genome assembly GCA_049669945.1 of Polyangiales bacterium. Taxonomy (GTDB): domain Bacteria; phylum Myxococcota_A; class Polyangia; order Polyangiales; family Houyiibacteriaceae; genus SG8-38. Next base: position 176 of record JBATLA010000691.1, read on the forward strand.
GGGCTAGCGACTCCGCCAACATGCTGCGCATCGTTTTGGAGTCCTCGACGACGAGGCAGCGATACTGTCTCATGGCTCGCTCCATCGTACGATAGTAGGTGACGCGCTCAAAGTTCGCGCCTCATCCTTGGTCTGGACGGGTGAGCTGGGCAATTCGGTCGCCTAACCCCCAGATCCCGAGTGATTCGTGTCGAACGTTGGCGCGGCGAACCGCCAGGGGCATGCCTGCGACGACCGCCGTCTCTGGCTCTTCGATGAGGACATCGCCGCCCCGCCGGGAGAGCTCGCGAGCGCCCTCGGCCCCATCATCGCCCATCCCGGTCAGAACGACGCCGATGGCCTTATTGCCGAGGACCCGTGCCGCCGAACGGAAGAGCTGGTCGACCGACGGGACATAGTGCGTCCCCGAATCTGGCGCGACCACCCTGAGCGCTGGCCCGCGGTCGGAGGGAACGATCTCGACGCACCGTCCTCCCGGGCAAACGTAGGCATGCCCTCGCGCGAGCCGCTCATATTGCTTCGCCTCCGACACGCGCACGACCCCGGTGCGATCCAAGCGCTCGGCAAACGTGCGTGTGAACCTCGGGGGCATGTGTTGGGCGATCACGATCGCGGCGTCCATCTCGTCGTGCAAGTGTCGAAACAGAGTGACGAGCACCCTTGGCCCACCCGTAGACGCACCGACCACGACCACCTTGCCAGGTGCTCGCTTGAGAACGGTGGGCTCGCGAACACGCTGCGCGCGCGTACTCGGTTCAGCGTCGAGGCGAAGGCGGCCGCTGTTGTCGCCTCGAAGAGCAAGGGGCGAGAGCTGCCGAATGAGGCCGACCTTCTCGATCAGCTGGCGTCGCAAACTCTCGAGCGGGGCCACGTCATCATGGGGCTTCGCCAGAAAATCGATGGCGCCGAGCTCGAGCGCACGAAAAATGTTCTCCTTCTCCGAGCGACCGGAGACGACGATCACTGGGATTGGGTGTCGGTCCATCAGCAGGTGCAGGAACTCGAAGCCATCGAGTCGCGGCATCTCCAGATCGAGGGTGATGAAGTCGGGCGGATTTGCTTCGACGACCCTCAACGCCTCGGCTCCGTCGCCGGCCAGGTCGACATGCCCGACTCCGTCTAGCTCACCGAGCATCGCCGCAATTGTACGGCGATTGAGGGAGGAATCGTCGACGACCAATGCCCGAAGCGACCTCACTACACCCTCCTCGGCGGCAAGTCGGTATAGGGAACCGGACGCCTGTAGACGATGTCCGTGGTCAGCTGCGCGATCTCGAATGCCGTGCTCGAGCGGAGCAACGACTCGCTGTGGCCCAACAACAGGTAGCCGCCTCGGTGCAAGCGCTGATAAATCGTGTCGAGCACCTTGCGGCGCGAGGCATCATCGAAGTAGATCAGAACGTTCCTGCAGAATGCCACGTCGACACGACCCACGATCGCCGAACGCCGCTGGTTCATCAGGTTGAGGTGCCCGAAGTGGCACATGGAGCGAATGCGGGGGTGGACCTGCCTTCCCTCGTCGGTCTCGATGAAGTACTTCTGGTAGTCGGGGATCATCGCCCGGAAGCTCGCCTCGCCGTAGGTAGCGCCGCGCGCCTTGCGAAGGACACGCCGCGAGATGTCGTTCCCGAAGACGCGAACATCCCAGCCCTCGAAGAGCCCCGTTGCGTCGATGAGCATGGCAATCGTGTAAACCTCTTCCCCGCTCGAGCAGCCGGCGCTCCATACGTCCAGCCGCTTGGCCCCGCGCGCGAGCGCACGGCCTCGGGCTACGGGAAGAATCTCGTCGGTGAAGGCGCGAAGCTGGTAGGCCTCACGAAAGAAGTAGGTTTCGTTGGTGGTAAGCACCTCGGCGGCCGCCTCGAGCTCCGCCTGCGCCTTCGGGTGGTATTGAAGGTAGCGGTAGTACTCGTCGAAGTCCTCGATACCGAGGTCGCGAAGACGTTCGCGAAGACGTCTCTCGACGACGTACGCGCAATCGTCGGCGAAGTAGATCCCACAGAACTGATTTACGAGATCGCGGAGTAGACGGAAGTCTTTGAGGCTGAGCGGCGGACCCGCGTCGTGAAGCAATGTCACGTCAGCTCCCGAGCCGGAGGCCGCTCTCGATGGCATGCCTCACCATGGCGTCTGCCTCGCCACCGAGCGCGCTGGTCAGAAGCTTCCGGGTCCGGCTCGTGTCGAGGTCTAGCAGGAGCTTGATGGCAAGCATGCGAACGTTCCAAGCCGGATGCTCGAGTCCACGACTGACGAACTTCTCGGCGTCGCGCTCGGGCAAGGTGCGTGCCGCGCGAAGCCCCGCTTGAAAGACCTCGTTGTCCGCATGGGCGAGCGCGTGCTCAACCGCGTCGGGGACGCCTTGGTCACCG
>JBATLA010000692.1:0-1952 GCA_049669945.1 Polyangiales bacterium
CCTCGAGGGCAGCTCGGACATCGACCCTACGACGGGGCGTATCAACGAGACGCGCTGGCGCGAAGCCGTCGAGGAGATCGTCGCCGGCGAAGCGTGGGGCTGCATGGACATCACCGAGCCGGACGCAGGGTCCGACATGGCAGCCCTGCGTGCAGTCGGCGAGCAAGACGCGGACGGCAATTGGTACGTGACGGGCGAGAAGATCTTCATCACGTCGGGGCACGGCAAGTATCACTTCGTGATCGCGCGCACCGAAGCGACTGACCCGAAGGACCCGATGGCGGGGCTCAATGGTCTGTCGATGTTCATGGTCCGGACTTACGAAGACGACGAAAACGGAAACCGCAATCGCATCGTGCAGCTGAGCCGCGTCGAAGAGAAGCTCGGCCACCATGGCTCTGCCACGTGCGGCCTCGTGTTCGACAAGGCTCCTGCTGAGCTCGTCGGCAATCGAGGGGAGGGCTTCAAATACATGCTCACGCTGATGAACAACGCTCGCGTGGGTGTAGGATTCGAGTGCCTGGGTCTGAGTGAGTCGGCGTATCGCACGGCCCTCGACTATGCGGCCGAGCGCGGCTCGATGGGCAAGACCATCGATCGCCACGAAATGATCGCCGAGTACCTCGAGACCATGAAGACCGAAATCCAGGGGGTCCGCGCAATGGCCGTGACCGCCGGATTTCACGAGGAGATGGCGCAGAAGCTGGCGATCACCATTCGCTATGGAGACCTCGATGAGGGGGAGCGTGCGAGCATGGCGCGGCTCCTGAAGTCGCACCAGCGCAAGGCGCGGAGGATAACTCCGCTTCTCAAGTATTTCGCCGCCGAGAAGGCGGTCGAGCATGCACGAACGGCACTCCAGATTCATGGCGGCAACGGCTACATCACCGAGTACGTCCCCGAGAAGCTCCTGCGCGACGCGCTCGTGATGCCGATTTACGAGGGCACGAGCCAAATCCAAGGGCTGATGGCGATGAAGGACACGCTCGGCGGCATCATCAAGAACCCGCAAGCGTTCGTCCGGCGCATGGCGCAAACGCGCTGGCGCGCGCTCTCGAGCCGCGACCCGCTCGAACGTCGGGTAGCACAGCTACAGGCGCTTTCGTTCGGCGCCCAGCAGCACCTCGTGCTCAAGACGGCCGGCAACAAGGTGATGGGCCTTCGCGGAAAGCCCATCGGGGAGTGGTCCGAAGAGCTCACGAAGAACTGGGACCCGAAGCGCGACTTCGCCTTCGCGATGCTCCACGCCGAGCGTTTGATTCAACTCCTCGGCGACACCTTGATCGCCGAGCTTCTGCTGCAGCAGGCGCGTAGGCACCCCGAACGGGCGGAGGTCCTCGAGCGCCACCTCGAACGGGCTGAGCCCAAGGCGCGCTACCTGCACGACCAGATCACGACGACTGGTCAGCGGCTGGTCGACAAGCTCTCAGCCGCCGCGCCGAAGGTGGCCGACCAAGCGGCGGAGTGACCGCGAGGACAAGAGCTCTTTCGGGTCTAAGCTCTGATACCAGCCGTTGTCGACGTACCATTGGTGCGTGCGGCGGATGCCTTCGGCGAGATTGACTTCGGCCGAGAACCCGAGGTCTCGTCGCGCCGCGTCGCCTGAGCACGTCCATGCTTCTTGAACCCCGAGCTTCGCTTTTTGAAGGTTCATGAGCCTGGGTTTCTTGTCGATCCGTGTGGCGATCTCGCCGGCGAACGCGCTAGCCCACATCAACTGCTCGGGGAGATCGACCGTCCGGACTCGGTGCCCGACCGCAACTGCGATCTCTGTTTGGAACTGGTCCCAAGTCAGCTGCGTGTCGTTTGTGAGGAAGTAGCCCTTCCCTGCGCTATTGGCATGAACCGCAGCCTCGAGGATCCCTCGAACGCAGTCGTCCACGTAGATCCACGACATGAGCCGGTCGCGATTGCCGTAGAAGAGATTGACCCCGAGGACCGCTCCTTGGAAC
>JBATLA010000693.1:0-1951 GCA_049669945.1 Polyangiales bacterium
GGCCAAGCTGGTGGCCTTGTCGATCGCTTGCTGTGTGTCGAACGGCTTCAAAATGTGGTCGTCGGCGCCGACCTCGGACGCCCGCGCCTCATCGAGCGGCCGATGCTGGCTCGCCATCAGCACGACCGCTGTGCCGCCGAGCTGCGGGTCGGACTTGATTTGCCGGGTCACTTCGTACCCGTCGAGCCCTGGCAGCGACGCATCCACGAACACGACGTCCGGACCGAAGTCACGCCCCTGTTGAAGTGCAAGCTCGCCGCTTTCGACAGTGAGCAGCTCAGCGTCTTCGCCCGCGAAAGTCATCTCCATGACCTTGCGCATCGTCACGCTGTCTTCGACGATCAGAATCCTCATCGACATCAAGCCCCGTTTACCTAGATGTATGCTCGCTGACATACGCGATCGATACCTTGCCGGTCAAGAAGCAGCCCGCCCGGTTTGACCCGTTCGGACCTCGCCGGTAGGGAGCGCGAGTGGCGGATTCGGACCTACGGAGGCTGTATCGTGAGGGCGCTCCGAGGGCCCCAGAGGGGCGCTTTTCGCTCGAGGGCGTGCTCGAGGGCGCGGGTCCGATCGAGCTAGACATCGGTTTTGGCCGGGGTTTATCGCTATTCGAGCGAGCTGCGCTGCAGCCCGAGAGCCGCATCATCGGCATCGAGGTCAAGACCAAGCTGGCCTATCAGCTCGACCAGCGGCTCCGAAAGCACGAGATCCCAAATGTGGCGATCTTGTGCGGGGATGCGCGAGAAATCTTGAAGCGAGCCGAACCAAACGGATCGGTTCGACGGGTTTCTCTCCACTTTCCGGATCCCTGGTGGAAGAAGCGGCACGACAAGCGCCGGGTCATTGGCGACGCTCTGTTGGCCGAGCTCGCACGACTGATGGCGCGTGGGGGCGAGCTGTTCATCCAAACCGACGTCGAGCACCGGGCCGAGCAATATGTCGAGCATCTTCGGCAGAGGGCGGACTTCGTGCTGCGCTCGGAGAGCGGATACGTCGATGAGAACCCATTTGGCGCTCGCTCGAATCGCGAGAAGCGTGCGATCGAGGACGGGCTTCCCGTGTGGCGCATCGTCGCGACGCGGCGCTAGCTAGTCGCCGAGCGCGATGGTCGCGCACCGCTGGGCGGTGTCTCGTCGGAGCGCCGCTTGACGCTCCTCGGGCGACTCGTCCAGCTCGTACCCGGGAATGAAGTATCCAAGGTCGTCGACGAGGTCATACAGCTCTTCTCCGCGTTCGAGCAGCTTGCAGTTGCGGCGCTCGAGGCCCTCGACGATGCGAGGCAGGGCCTCGAGGCTATGGCGCTTCGTGTCGTGCATCAGGACGATACCGCCGCGGTCGCCCGTGTCCTGCTCTCGACGGTCGAGCACACGGAAGAACGCACGAACCACGCCCTCCGGAGTGTTTTCCTCGAGATCCGCAGGGTAGAGAGCCCACATCACACTCGTGTAGCCGTTCTGTGCGAGAAGCCACTCCACGCGTTTCGACATCGCGCCGCCAGGGGGCCGGATGAGCCGGGGGTAGCTCCCCGCCGCCCACGCGATCTTCTCGCCGCTCCGGGTGAGCTCGGCTTCGATCTCGGCGTTGTTGAGCAGCGGAAGCTGCCGATGAGTCTCGGTGTGGTTTCCAATCATGTGCCCGCGGCGAACGATATCCCGAACGATCTCCGCGTGCTCGCGCTCCCACGGATTGCCGTTTCCAAAGCTCTCGCTCGTCACGAAGAAGAGCGCCTTGAGCTCGAGCTGATCCAGCAAGTCGAGGAGGTGCGGCGTCGTACGCTTCGAAGGTCCGTCGTCGAAGGTGAACAAGATCGTCCTCCGACGGCTACCGCCGTGGATTGTGAGCCCGCTCGGGAATCGAGCGCCGGTCACGTCGCGCTGCCCAACCATCCCGACTTTGGCCAGAAGCTCCGGGCCAGGCTCGGCGTGAACCGGCTCGCGCACCGCCACTG
>JBATLA010000694.1:0-1515 GCA_049669945.1 Polyangiales bacterium
GTGCGGATCACCAGGAATGGGCCGCGCTTCGCGACCACGCGGCCGAACAGCGGAAGGTGCGCGGCATCGTCGGTGAGCTCGTCCTCGAGCGGGAGGTTCGCGCGCGCCTCTTCATCGGCCGCCAACGACACGACCTTGCGCCGCCCGTCCTCGAGCTGAGGCGTCGTCCGAAATGAGTTCGGGTAGGGGAGCACGCCGAGCTCTCGCAGGCGCTCCGCCTTGTTCAGCCGTGTTTGTCGCAGCTCGTCTTCGGTGGCCACTTCTCTAGTCCCCTTGGGCTTCGCCCGCTTTCTTCTTCTGTTGCTTCTTTTCGGCGTTCATCAAGAGATAGGTTTCGATGAACTGGTCGAGGTCGCCGTCCAGCACGGCATCCGCGTTGGTGGCCTTGTGGTCGGTTCGCTCGTCCTTGACCATCGTGTAGGGCTGTAGCGTGTACGTTCGCACCTGCGAGCCGAATGCGATGTCGGCGCGATCGTTTAGGAACGCCTCCTCAAAGGCCTCCTCCTTTTCACGTCGCGCCTTCTCGAAAAGAAGGCCGCGCAGCATCTTCAGGGCTGTCTCCCGGTTCTGATGCTGGGAGCGCTCGGCTTCGCACCGGACCGTGAATCCAGTCGGGATGTGTTTCATCCGGACGGCGGATTCGGTTCGGTTCACGTGCTGACCGCCCGCGCCTCCCGAGCGCATGGTGCTGACCTCGAGATCTTCGTCCCTGATCTCGATCTCTCCCTCGTTCAGCTCCTCGCCGAGATCCGGGACCACGCTCACGCCAGCAAACGAGGTGTGCCGCCGCTTGTTGGAGTCGAATGGGCTGATTCGGATGAGCCGGTGGACGCCGTTCTCGGCCCTGAGGTAGCCATATGCGTTGGCGCCGCGGGCAATGAAGGTGGCGTCCTTGATCCCGGCCTCGTCGCCGGGCTGCTTGCTGAGGAGCTCGGTCTTGAACCCTCGGCGCTCGCACCAGCGGAGGTACATGCGGAGCAGAATCTCCGCCCAGTCCTGCGCCTCGGTGCCGCCCGCGCCCGGATTGATGGTCACGATCGCGTCGGTGTCGTCGTCGGCCGTCAGCATCCGCTTGAGCTCCAGGCCACGTACCTCGACCTCGAGCGCGGGGAGTTGCGCTGCGACGTCGGCGATGACGCCCTCGTCTCCCTCGGCCGCCGCGAGCTCCAATAGCTCGAGAAGGTCTCTTGCTTCGGAGTCTACCCGCTCGAATTCCTTGAGGGTTTCCTCGAAGGAGGAACGCTCGCGCATCATCTTCTGGGCCTTCTGCTGGTCGTCCCAAAAGCCCTCGGCGAGGCTCAGGTTCGTCAGCCGGTCGACGTTGTGGCGAAGCCCGTCGAGGTCAAAGATACCTCCCCAGCGCATCCATACGCTGTGCGAGGTCTTGAAGTTCTTCGCGGCATTCCCCTGGTGTCATGAAACCTCGGGCCCGCACGTACCGCGGTGTCACCGTTGTGTCAAAACCACCCTCTGTACAAACGGAGAAACGGTCGCGACGCACGTGCTCGCGAGCGG
>JBATLA010000695.1:0-3591 GCA_049669945.1 Polyangiales bacterium
CTTGTCGTCGATGCCGTTGTCGTCGCGCATGCGCATCACACCGATGGCGCGCGCGTGCATGATGCAGAGTGGGACGACCGCCTCCTGGCCGAGGACGAGCGCATCGAGTGGGTCGCCGTCGTCACAGAAGCTCCGTGGCACGAAGCCGTAGTTGGCCGGGTAGTGCACCGCGCTGAAGAGGACGCGGTCGAGCTTCAGCAAGCCGCTCTCTTTGTCGAGCTCGTACTTGTTCTTGCTCCCCATGGGGACCTCGATGACCACCGGGAAGGTGTCAGAGAGTTGGTCCTCGTCGATGTACACTTCGTGCCAGGGATGCATCTCGGCTCCTTAAGCCCAACTGGGCGTCGCTTCCACTTGCGTATATCACCGCGGGGCCGCGTCCGGCCAGAGCCGGTTTCTGCGTTGTTTCCGGCAGGTAATAAGTGAACGCAGTGTTCAAGTTTCACTGGTTCGACCCTGGCCCTGATCCATGTTGGTCTGCATGCCAGCGGATCATGATCAGACCGTTGGCCTGGCCGGGGAGTCGACCCTGCTCGACGGCTACGCGCCCCTACCCAGGACCTACGACGAGCTATTCCGTGGAGACGGAACTCCCCGCGACGAGGTCGCCGATTTGGTGTCCGAGCTCGGGCAGTTTGGACGCGCGGAGTTCATCACGCGTCAGAGGCTCGCCGAGGGCGCCCTGTTCCGGGGCGGCGTCACCTTCTCCGTCTATTCCGATTCGCGCGGGCAAGAGAAGATCTTCCCCTTCGATCTCATCCCGCGGGTGATTCCGGCAAGTGTGTGGGACACGATCGAGCGCGGGCTCGTGCAGCGCGTGACCGCGCTCAACATGTTCTTGAGCGACCTTTACGACGGGCAGCGCATCATGAAGGAGGGCAAGATCCCCGAGAGCGTGGTGTTCGGCACGACGGGGTATCTGAAAGAGCTCCACGGGATGCGGCCGGCCGAGGGCGTGTTCGTCAACATCGCGGGCATCGACCTGATTCGCGGGAGTAACGGTGACTTCCTGGTGCTCGAGGACAACCTTCGCACCCCGTCGGGCGTGAGCTACGTGCTCGAGAACCGCTTGGTGATGCAGCGGGTCTTTCCGGGGGTTTTCCGGCGAAGCCGGGTGCGCCCGGTTGGGAGCTATGCGGCTCGCCTCGGCGATGCCCTGATGAGCGTGTCACCTCGGGATCCGGGCGAGAGCAAGATCGTCGTGCTGACGCCGGGACCGTTCAATTCGGCCTACTTCGAGCACAGTTTCCTGGCCCGGCAGATGGGTTGCGACCTGGTTCAGGGAAGCGATCTGTTCGTCCACGACAAGCACGTCTTCGTGAAGACCACGGCTGGGCCCCAGCAGGTCGACGTGATCTATCGCCGCATCGACGACGAGTTCCTCGACCCGCGGGTCTTCAACAAGACGAGCGTGCTCGGCGTGCCGGGCGTGCTCGAGGCGTACGCGGCGGGGAACGTCACGCTAGCGCACGCCCCGGGCAACGGAGTGGCCGACAACAAGGCAGTCTACCCGTTCGTTCCCGACATGATTCGGTTCTACCTCGACGAAGAGCCGATCCTCGGGCAGGTCGAAACGCACATCTGCGCTCGTCCCAAGGAGCGCGACCACGTGCTCGCCAATCTGAGCTCGATGGTGGTCAAAGCGGTCGATGGCTCGGGCGGCTACGGGATGCTGTTTGGCCCGCGCGCCAGCAAGGCCGAGATTGCGGAGTTCGCCGACAAGATTCGCGAAGAGCCCGAGGGCTACATCGCGCAGCCGGTCGTGGAGCTCTCGACGTGCCCCACCTGGATCGATGGGGAGGCCGCGCCCCGGCGCGTGGACCTTCGCCCGTTCGTGCTCACCGGCAAGAGCAGCTGGGTGTTGCCGGGGGGCTTGACCCGCGTCGCGCTCAATGCGGGTTCGTATGTGGTGAACTCGAGCCAGGGCGGCGGCTCCAAGGACACCTGGGTTTTGGAGGACTCCGCATCATGATCTCGCGCGTCGCTGGCAACTGTTTCTGGCTCAACCGGTACATGGAGCGCGCCGGTAGCATGGCCCGCCTCCTGCGCGTCAACCGCTCGTTCATCCCTGGCGTCGACCTGCCGGACCTTCACCGCTGGCACCCATTGGTGGTCGTCGCGGGCGAGGAAGAGCGGTACAAGCGGCACTTCGGCGAGGACGAGAACGGCGAGACGGTGCAGGAGTACCTCACGTGGGACCGCCGTAACTCGACCTCGATCGTCGAGTCGGTGCGCTGGGCGCGCGAGAACACACGCACCGCGCGCGAGATCGTCAGCTCCGAGATGTGGGAGACGGTCAACTCGCTGTGGCACTGGCTTCAAAGCGGACCCGGGCGGCGGCTGTATCGCTCCGACCGCGACCACTTCTATCAACACATTCGCCAGATGGGCGAGCTATTCCACGGGCAGGCTGACGAGACGATGCTCAATGGCGAGCCGCTCGCCTTCATGCGGCTCGGGCGATACCTCGAGCGCGCCGGGCAGACCGCCCGCTTGATGGACGTGAACTATCACACCTTCCCGGATGAGGGCTCCATCGACGATCCGATTCGACTTGCGCAGTGGTCGGCGCTCCTGCGGTCGTGCTCGGCGACCGAGCCGTTCCAAAAGCGGGTCTTCGGTACGCCGACGGCGCGCGAAGTCGTGGGTTTCCTCCTGTTTGAGCAGGACCTGCCCCGATCGGTGTCGCACTGCTTGCGCGCGGCGCGCCACTCGCTCGTCCAGGTGCGCGGCTATGGGTCCAATCGGATCGGGATGGTGTCGACGGCTCTGCTGGAGGCGCTGTTGAGCCACGTCGCGCTTCGCGAGGGGCACACCATCATCGGGAACGAGCTCCACGACGAGCTCACCTATCTGGTGGACTCGGTCAGCGACCTGTGCGCGTCTGTCGAGCAGGAGTTCTTCCAATCGACGGAATTGCAGACTCAGATTCTCGTGGAGGCAAGCAGTGCAGCAGCTCAACAGTGACCTCCTCGCGATCTGCTACGACAGCCCTGCCTCGCCGACGATCCACTTCAAGAAGGGCAACCGGCCCGATGGATGGGGCTTTGGTTGGTATCCTCGGGACGGTGTAGGCGCGTCGGTCCTGAAGGACCCGCACGTCGAGTACGACATGACGGTCGCTTCGGCCGTGCAGCGCTGGGACCGCTTCCGGTCGAGCATCTTCGTTTGCCACAGCGGTACGCATCGCGGTCGCTCCTTCACCGACACGCAGCCGTTCGTGCGGAGTCATGCAGGGCGCGATTGGCTCTTCGCGCACAACGGAGAGCTCGGTCGCAAGCTCGACGTGACACTTCCCCTCGATGAGGGCCTCGGCTTCGAGCCGGTCGGTCACACCGACACCGAGCATGCGTTTTGCTGGTTGATGGGCCAAGTGCGGGCCGCCGGCGCGCGAAGCATGTCGGACCTGAGCTGGCATACGATTCGGGAGTGGCTGCAGAAGCTCAACGGGCTCGGATCGCTCAACATCGTCTGGAGCGACGGTTTGCACGTGGTCGCGTACCATGATCGGAACGGCTTCAACGCGCTCCACCACTTGCGGCGGCTGCCCCCGCCAGAGACGACGAAGCTCGAGTCGGACTTGCTCGAGCT
>JBATLA010000696.1:0-3010 GCA_049669945.1 Polyangiales bacterium
ACGAGGCGGTGCGGCTCGATGCGCTGCGCGCGATGAAGGCGAACCCAAATGCCGCTTACCTCCCGTATTTATTGCCGCTTTTGGGTAGCTCGGATCTGCGAGAAGCGGTCCGGAGAGTGGTGGTCGCGATCGGCCCCGCTGCGCTCGAAGCCCTCGACGGGGCCCTCGGTAACCCCTCGACGCCGCGAAAAGTTCGACGCCGCATCCCGCACACGATCATTCGCTTCGCACCCGACACAGCGGCGAAGATGCTACTTCGCCATCTCGAACGAGAGCAGGACGGAAGCGTGCGTTTGAAGATCATGCGCGCGCTCGGTCGACTGCGAGCAACGCACCCGGAGACCGTCCTCGACGACGATCTGCTCGAAGAACAACTCCGTTGGAGCTTGCAGCGCGTCGTACAGCTCTTGGACTGGCGTGCAGCGATCGAAAGTGATGAGGCGGACACTCCAGATCGGGAGCTCCTGCGAGTCGCACTCCGCGACAAAGAGAAGGCAACCTTGGAGCGCGCGTTCTGGCTGATGGGTCTTCGCCATCCCGAGGAGAATTTCGCGTTGGTGTGGCGCGGTCTGCGAAGCGACAACGTGCGACTTCAGGCGGCCAGCGTCGAAGTCTTGGAGGCGGTCTTGGCAGGTCAGTTGCGGGAGGCGGTGCTGGCGATCGTCGACGACGGAGAGCTTCCAATGCGACGCGCGCGCGCGGCCGCGGCGGCGCTCGGTATCGAGATGCGCCCTCTGTCACACCGAGACGCGGTCGATGCAATGATCGTCGATCAGAGCGAGGTTGTGCGTAGCATCGCCGCGCACCACCTGGCTGAGCTCGGGCCGCCGGAGACCCCGAACGAGGTACGGACCCTTGCCTGAAATCGCTCCAAAGACAGGGGAAATGGACCGTTTTCAGCGCTTCTTGTTCCTGAAGACGATGCCTGCGTTTGCCGAGATCCCGGCGGAAGTCGCGCAGGTGGTAGCGGCCAACACACGCCCTCGTTCATTCACCAAAGGCGAGCACCTGTACCGGAGCGGAGTGCCAGCGGTCGAGGTGCAGTACATCGTGCGCGGTCACTGTGAGATCGTACGGAACGGGAAGCCCGTCCGGCGCTTGGGGCCACGCACCGTCGTCGGCGGCATCAGCGCACTCGCAGGTGAGGAGCAAGGTTACGATTGCATTGCATTGGAAGATATGCAGACCTTGGCAATCAAGGTCGAAGACTCACAAGAGATCTTCGAAGATCATTTCGTGCTCTTGAAGCGCGTGCTTCGGGGAACCAGTCGAGAGGTGCTCGATTCGCGGCGCAAGCTCGGCAAGCGAGCCGGCTTTGGACCCGTCGGAGAGGCGTTTGCATTTCCGGAACGGCCGTTTGATCTCGTCGAACGCATGGCGTTTCTCCGGAAGACGTTTTCGTTTGGCGATAGCGAGATCGACGCAATCGCCGATCTCGCGCGCGACGTGCAAGAGGTGCATCTCCGCAAAGGAGAGGTTCTATGGAACGTTGGCGACCGGAGCACCTATTTTCTCCTTCCGCTTCGCGGCGTCATCGACTGCAAAGCCACCGACCCAGATCAGCATTTCCAGCTCGGCCCGGGCGATTCGGTCGGTGCGATCGATTCCATGGCGGATGAACGGCGCTGGTATCGGGCCGAGGTCCTCGAAGATTTGGTGGCGTTTCGCATCGACACGGAAGTCCTTCTCGAGGTCCTCGAAGAGCACTTCACGATGGCCACCTCACTCCTCAAGGCCATGGCCACAGGCATCCTGGGACTCTACGATCAAGGAGGATGAATACCCTGTTATTTCAGGCGTTTGACTAAGAATCAAAGTCCGCGCTTGCCACTGGTTATTTGTTCAGTATAGTGACTGGTCCCATGGCGGTCGGGACGGTCATCGAGATTGGAGAGCAGAGGGTCCGGCCCAAGGCCTTACCTCTGTCTGAGCTGCTGCCTCGAGCACGCTTGGTTGAGGTTTCTGGGCAGCATGCATGTGCGCGGACCACCACGGCGGTGTCTTGCGTAATCCAAGCACAGGCGCGCGGCGATCTCGTCGCTTGGGTGCAACCGAAGGACGGCGACTTGTTTCCTCCCGATCTCGAAGCAGCCGGGGTCGATCTCGATTCATTCATCGCGATTCATGTGCCGCTCCATGCAGGTCCGTTTGCGTTGGTGAGAGCGGCAGAGTGGCTCGCACGTTCGGGCGCTTTTGGGCTGACCGTCATCGATCTCACCGATGCACTGCCGCCTGGTTCGTCCGTCAATTGGCAGGGGCGACTTCAAGGTCTCTTGCGTCAACACGAAGGTCGTATTCTTTTGCTCACATCGAGCGCATACGAAGAACCTTCTTCAGGTCCATTGGTAGGACTGCGTGTCGAACCCCGGCGTGGGCCGCTCCACGATGATCAATTTGAAGTTCGAACGCAGGTGCTCAAAGACAAAGTCGGACTCGATGCCGAGCTTGCAACGAGCTCTTCTTTTGCTCCGGCAGGTTTGCGAGGCGCATCGTGAAACGGGTGAGCTGCGTTTTGTTGCCGAGGCTTCCGCTGCAGATCGTGTTGCGCAACAGGCCGCACTGGCACGGTGCGCCCATTGCCATCGTCGACGACGAAGGTCCGAGCGGCCGCATCACGCATCTCAACGCGCTCGCCAAGAAGAGCCGACTCCACATCGGAATGCGCCAAACCGTGGCGCGCAATCTGCTGCCGAACCTACACACCGCCGTCGTGTCGCCCGAAGAGCTCGCCGAGGTCACCCAAGAGCTCCGGCACGCCCTCCAGACCTTCTCTCCCCGGGTCGAGCCGCTCGCGAAGGATGGCATTTTCCATATTGATCCCGAGGGTTTACGTCGGCTCTATGGTGGCTATCGCAACTGGGCAACCTGTATCCATCGTTACCTCAGGGCCCGCCATTGGAAGAGCTCGGTCACGGTAGGGTTTCACCGCCACCGCGCGATGGCGGTCGCGATGACCCGCGAGGGCGTCACGATCACGGAGAGCTCCGACCAAGAGCGCGCTCTCTCGAAC
>JBATLA010000697.1:0-2634 GCA_049669945.1 Polyangiales bacterium
AGCCCGGACCGCGTCGGAGGAACCGAACCGACGCTCATGTCGACTGCTCCTTTCGAGGTGCCGCGGCGCGCGCCTCCCAGGTCCCATCCGAGATTCGAGTCAGCTCGTCGCGCGGCAACGTGTCGATCAGCGACCATCCGGTCCGGATCGTGTCGTGCAAGGAGCGTCGCACCCCGCCTTGATGAATGAGCTCTTTCTCGAAGGTTTCCACGAACTCGAGCGCGCGCCGGTCGCCCGGCGCAAGCCCCTCGCTACCGACGATCGCGGCCATCAGCTTGGCCTCCCGACCCCGCGCGTACACCGCGTACAATTGGTCTGCCCACTCGCGGTGTTCCGCGACGGTGTGGTCCTTGCCGATGCCCGCATTCATGAGACGTGACAACGAGGGGAGGACGTCAATCGGCGGGTAGACGCCTCGCTGATGGAGGTCGCGACTGAGGACGATTTGGCCTTCCGTGATGTAGCCCGTGAGGTCGGGGATCGGATGCGTGATGTCGTCGTCGGGAAGCGTGACGACGGGCACTTGCGTGACAGAGCCGGGGGAATCCTTGAGAACCCCGGCACGTTCGAACAGCGTTGCCAAGTCGGTGTACATGTAGCCTGGATAGCCGCGCCGCCCTGGGATCTCTTCGCGTGCCGCGGCCACCTCGCGCAGCGCCTCGGCGTAGTGCGTGATGTCTGCCATCACGACCAGGACGTGGATGCCGTGCGTGAACGCAAGGTGCTCGGCGGTCGTCAATGCGACGCGCGGCGTCAGCAGACGCTCGATCGTCGGGTCACTCGCCTGATTGAGGAAGAGCACTGTGCGCTCCATCACTTCGCTCTCGCGGAAACGAGAGACGAAGCTCTGTGTCTCCCGTTCAGTGATGCCGACGGCGGCAAACACGACTGCAAAGGGCTCGCCTCTGGCAGGTCGCGCGTTTTCGACGATGTCCGCTGCGAGCTCGACCCCGGGAAGGCCGGGGCCCGAAAAAATCGGAAGCTTCTGACCGCGTACCAGCGTGTTCATTCCGTCGATGGCGGTGACGCCGGTCTCGATGAAGTCCGAGGGATGCTGCCTCCGTACGGGGTTGATCGGTGCGCCCCAGATCGGAAGCCGCGCTTCGCCAATCGAGGGCGGAAGCCCGTCGAGCGGGGCTCCCGTTCCGCTCAGCGCGCGGCCCAGCAGATCTTTGCCGACGACGGTGGTTGCGGTCTCCCCTGTGAGCGTGATCGTCGCCGAAGCGGGGCGGAGCCCGAGGGTGTCCTCGAAGACTTGGATCACGGTGATGTCGTTGCCGACGTCGATTACCTGGCCGCGGCGCTCGCTCTGGGCGGCGCCTTCGATGCGCACCCATTCTCCGAGCTTCGCGCGCCGTGTCGAGCGCACGTAGATGAGTGGGCCGGCAGCGGAAGCGGCGCCTGCGTAGGTGCGCGCCATTGGAGCATCGATGCGTTTCATGGCGTCCCCATGCCGGCGATTGTTTGCTCCGTGTCCTCGATGCGCGCGTCCAGCGCGTCCAAAGGCGCCGTCTTGACTGCGCCGAACGCGACCCGGACGGCGGCGAGGTCGAGCTTGTCGAACGCAATGCCGGCCGCGAGCGTTTCTTTGCCCGCTTCCATGAAGTCCCAGAGTAGTCGGGCCAGGTGATACGTCTTCGCGACGGTCGAGAAGGCATCGTTTGGGTGAAAGGCATTTTGACCGATGAGAAACTCGCGCGCGATCCGTGCGCCCTCGAGCACGAGGCGGTCGTGGTCTTCCAGCGCGTCGACGCCAACCAAGCCGGCGATCTCTCGAAGCTCCCGATCGCGCTGCAGCAGGCGAATGGTCTCGGTTCGGAGCTCCGACCAGTCGGCACCGCCCTCCGTCGCAAACCATTCCGCGGATTCTTCTGCGTACAAGCTGTAACTGCTGTCCCAGTCGACCGCGGGGAACTGCCGTTGGTGCGCGAGTCGAGCGTCCAGCGCCCACAATGCTCCGACCACGCGCAGGGAGGCCTGCGTGACGGGTTCCGCGAAGTCTCCCCCCGGTGGAGACACGGCGGTGATGAGGGTGACCGCACCGGTGCGCGGCGATGCGCCCTCGCTCTCCACCCGGCCCGCGCGCTCGTAGAGGCGGCTCATTCGGTTCGCCAAGTATGTCGGGTAGCCCTCCTCGCCCGGCATCTCCTGCAGGCGGGCCCCGATCTCACGCAAGGCTTCGGCCCATCTCGAGAGCGAGTCCGCCAGGATGGCGACGTGATAGCCCATGTCGCGGTAGTACTCGGCGATCGTCATTCCGAGGTACACCGACGCGTCACGGGCGGCGACCGGCATGTTGGACGTGTTCACGATGAGAACAGTGCGGTCCATGATTGGACGGCCGGTTGCCGGGTCTGTGAGGCGCCCAAAGTCGTGCAGCACTTCCGCCATCTCGTTGCCGCGTTCACCGCATCCGATGTAAATCATCACGTCGGCTTTTGCGTACTTGGCGAGCGATTGCTCGATGACGGTCTTGCCGGTGCCGAACCCGCCCGGCACGGCGACAGAACCGCCCTCCACCACGGGGAACAGCAGATCGAAGACGCGTTGCCCTGTGATGAACGGCCGGTCGCCCGGAAGCCGTTTGCCCATCGGCCTCCGCTCCCGAATCGGCCAGGTATGCGAGAGCTGAAG
>JBATLA010000698.1:0-2548 GCA_049669945.1 Polyangiales bacterium
GTCGAGATGCCTGCCGCGATCGACACGACGAGGGCTCCGGGACGCAGTCCGGCTCCGATGCCCGGGAGAACCTGCGGAAAGACCTGCGGCTTGGTCGCCAACACGACGACGTCCGCGCTCGCGAGCGCCTCGGCGTTGTCTTTGGCCGTGCGAACGCCAAGCTCGACTTGCAAGGCTTCGAGCCGCGCACGATCCGGATCCGCGGCGATGATGCGGTCCGCCGACACCGTGCCCGTTCCGACGAGGCCTCGAATGAGCGCGCCAGCCATGTTGCCCGCACCAATGAACGCAACTGTGTGATCGACTGCCATGTCGGCGGACATACCACAGGGCGACGCGCGCCACACGCGCCGCCCATGCCGGACGTCAAGCGCAGGCGGCTTCGACGTCGGCGATGGCTTTCGGAATACCCGAGGTGAGTACGTCTGAGCCGCCTTTGGTGACCACCACGTCGTCTTCGATTCGGACGCCGATACCGCGCCAACGTTTGTCGACGCCCTCGGCGTCTTCGGCGATGTAGATCCCCGGCTCGACGGTCAGGACGAAGCCCTCCTCGAGAGGTCGGTGCTGACCGGCCACGTAGTAGCGGCCGACGTCATGCACATCCATCCCGAGCCAGTGCGACGTTCGGTGCATGTAGAACGCCTCGTGCTTCTTCTCTTCGATCAGCGTGTCCACGTTGCCGGTCAACAAGCCGAGGTCGACTAGCCCCGCCGTGATCATGCGTACCGCGCCGCTGTGAATCTCTTCGAGCGTGACACCGGGCTCGACCGCCGTGATGGCGGCCTCCTGGGCCCGGAGAACCACTTCGTAGATCGCGCGCTGCTCGTCGGAGAAATGCCCATTGACCGGGAAGGTCCGGGTGACGTCGCTTGCGTAATACTGGTACTCGCAACCCGCGTCGATCAACACGAGATCGCCGTCGTTCATCACGCGCTCACCCGCGCGATAGTGCAAGATGGTGGCGTTCGGGCCCGACCCGACGATGCTTTCGTACGCGGGCCGCTCACAGCCGTGCTTGCGGTAGATGTGGATCAACTCGGCATCGAGCTCGTACTCCCGCATGCCTGGGTTCGCGAGCGCCATTGCGCGCAGGTGCGCCTCTTCGGTGATCGTCGAGGCCTCTCGCATCGTGTCGATCTCCAGGGCACTCTTCCGAAGGCGCATCTCGTGGAGGTGAACCGAGGAATCGACGATCACTTCCGGTGCCGTCACGCCTCGCCGTCCACCGCGACGAAGCAGGTTTAGGCAATCGAAAAGCTTCGAATCGGCGCCGTCGTTGTTGGCAAGCCGGTAATGCAGACGGTCCACGTTGCCGAGGTAGTCGGGCAGGCGCTTTTTGAGCTCTTCGATTGGAAAGGCGGCGTCCACCCCGAATCGCTCGACGGCCCCTTCGACGCCTGCGCGAGGACCGTCCCAGATCTCCCGCTCGCGCTTCTTCGGGCGGACGAAGAGCACCGCCTGGTGTTCGTCGTGTTGGTTGGTCAATACGAGCCAGCTCTCGGGCTCGTCGAAGCCGGTCAGGTAGTAGAGGTCACTGTCCTGGCGATACGGATGCTCGACGTCGTGGTTGCGCACGGCGAGAGGCGCCGACGGGAAGAGCGCGACGCCGTCCCCCATCGCATCGAGAAGCCGCTTACGGCGTGCTGCGAACTCCGACATGAACCCCGAGCCTAGCAGCTACCCTCGCGGCTGCATCTCGCCGTTCTTGTAACGGCCCCAGTAATCGTTCAATGCTCGGCGGACCTTCCCGCTCAAGAGAACTGCGCCGAGGATGTTCGGAAAGGACATGCCGAGGATCATCAAGTCGGAGAAGTCGATGACGTTACCGAGCTTCAGCACCGATCCGAACACGACGAAGCCAAGGAACATGACCTTGTACACCATCGAGAATTCCGGGCCGAAGAGGAAGGTCCAACACCGCTCCCCGTAGTAGCTCCACGAGATCATCGTCGAGAATGCGAACAGGAACACCGCGAGGCTCAGCACCTTGGGGAACCAAGGCAGGACGGTTGCAAACGCATTGGAGGTCATCAGCACACCGCCTGCGGCGTCTCCCTCGTAGGCGCCCGTGATGACCACGACGAGACCGGTCATCGTGCACACGATGATGGTGTCGATGAAGGGTTCGAGCAGCGCGACGATGCCCTCGCGCACCGGTTCGTCGGTCGCGGCCGCCGAGTGGGCGATCGATGCGGAGCCAACGCCTGCTTCGTTGGAGAACGCAGCGCGGCGAAATCCGGTGATGAGCACGCCAATCGTGCCGCCAAGGCCCGCTTTCGGCGTGAATGCTTCGGAGACGATCTTCCAGAGTGCCGGTCCAACCTGGTCGAGGTTGGTGAAGATGATGAAGAAGCCGGCGAGCAGGTAGATGCCGCACATGATTGGCACGATGAAGCCCGCCACCTGTCCGATTCGGCGAATGCCACCGATGATCACGATGCCAACCAAGAACGCGAGGATCACGCCGTAGGCGAGGGCGCCCCAGCCGCCCGAGAAGAACGGCAAGACGTCGGCAACCTGCGCGTAGCTCTGGTTCGCCTGGAAC
>JBATLA010000699.1:0-3820 GCA_049669945.1 Polyangiales bacterium
CAGCGGCGGTGCGCGCCTTCGATCAAAATGCGGCGCACCAGGCTCGTCTCGGTCGCGGGCTTGGAGACGGGCTCCGCGAGGATTCGAATCGTCGAGCCCGTCGCCGCGGCGTAGTACGAGTAGAGCATGCCCCGACCGACCTCTTCGGGCGTGCCGAAGACCTCGCTGAGCTGGTCCATCCTGGGGCGCGCTTCGGTCAGCTCGAACACGATTCGTGTCACCCGGCTGCCGGGCGTAGTCAGGGTGACCCGGTAGCCGTCGTAGTGCATCAGCGCTTGGCTGTTGGTGCGCGCCTTGATCACCCCCTCCATTTCGGCGGCGACGTAGTCCACCGACGGCTCGGGCTCCGCGAGGGCGCGGGCAGCGGATTGTACCGCGTTCATTGCGGCATCGTTGCCCCGGGCCATCTCGGTTGTGGAGTCCCCCGGCTCCGCGCTGCCGTCACGCGAGCATCCGGCGAGTACGAAGAGGCTCAGGACGAGCCAGTGAGTGAGACGAAGGTGTGTCGACACGTCAGCTCCTAGCCGACGTTTGTACCGCGAAACCGTGCGTCGCCAAAAAAGAACGCCGGGCTCGGCTAGGCGCGCGCCAGCGTGTCGTCGACCGAGGTGTTGGCGCCGGTCTTGATTCGTACGGTAAAGGGTTCCCGAGGGCCGCCGACGCGTTCGAACGACGCCGAGTCACCGAAGAAGGTGCTCGTCGCTTGTCGCAGGGCGGGCTCGTATGCCTCGTAGGTCGAGTCCGCGTTTGGCGCGTTGAGGCGGTCCTGTACGCGGAAGAGCACTTCAGTCGTCGCGAACTCGAAGTCGAGGTCGCTTTCCTCCTCGAGCATCTTGCAGGCGAGAAGGGCGCGTCGGAATGTGTCGTCGATCCCGGCTTGGAAGTCGCCGTCGAATCCGCGCTTGCGGCTGTAGAGGAGCCCCGGTCGATCATCGGCGACGTCGAGGTAGTAGTCGGACTGGTGCCCGATCAGTACGACGCCCGGACCCTGGGGGACGTGTGCGTAGTCCGCGACGTCAATCAGAAGCTCGTCGGGGATCTTCTTGTTGCGTATCCATTCGTGGAACACGGGCACCAGCTTCTCGAGCTCGATGTCGCCCGCCTTCGTGTAGACCTTCACCTGAAACTTCGTCGCTTGCATGTTCAATCACTCCGCCGCGGCGGCTGCCGCCGTTTCAGTGAGACGCTGGTAGCAGCCATGCGCCGCTTCGAGGAACAACTGCGCCTCGTCGAGCGTCCGGTGCGCGGTCTCGTCGTTGGCGTCTTCGTACGACTTGTCGCCGTGCATCTGGAGCAGGTAGTTGGCGAACTTTCCCTTGGCGAACGGGTCGTGAAACACCTTCGTCTCGTGGAGGTGCGTCTTGAAGTTGCTCACCACGTCGTCGGCGTCGTCTTTGACCTGCACCTCGAGGTGGCGGACGAGGGCCTTTGCCGCGGTGACCATCGCCGTGAAGCCGCCTCCGGCCGCTGCGTCTGGGCGTCCGGCCTCGAGGGCGTCCTGCGCCTCGTGAAGCTGTTGCTCCGCTTCTTGCAGGCCGAACTCGACGAAGGGAACGATCTCCCCAGCGCACTCGCCGACGCCGATGTCGCCGATCCCGTATTCGCGTGGGTCGCCCCAGTCGCTGTAGTAGCTCGGGTCCTCTTCATACGAGGGTGGCTTCTGAATCGGGGCGAGCACCTTGCGGAACTCCCGCTTGCCGACGCGCGCGATGAACGCCTGGAAGCTCTCTTCGCCCTCGCGGTTGGCGAGGTAGTGCTGCGTGATCAGCTCGACCGCCTTTGGAATGTTTTTCGACGGGACTGCACCGACGACCAAGCCGTAGCTCTTCGCGTTTTCCGTCCACTGCCCGCCGAGGACGACGTTGAAGTGAGGGACCTTGCGACCCCCGACCTGGCGGCTGACGCCGGTGAAGCCGATGTCGGCTGCGTGGTGCTGGCCACAGGAGTTGAAGCAGCCGCTGGCTTTCATGCGCAGTGTTTGAACAGCGGGGTCGAGTTGGTCCTCGACGACGGCGAGGCGCTTGCGAAGCTCGCCCGTGACTCCGCGCGACGCGGAGATGCCGAGCTTGCAGGTGTCGGTGCCGGGGCAGGACGTCATGTCGGTGATGGTGCCGGCGCCAGCTTCGGCCAGGTTGAGGGTGTCGAGGCGCTCGTAGAACGCAACGGCGTCCGCACCGCTCAGCCAACGGAACGCGAGGTTCTGCTCCACGGTGCAGCGAATGGAATCGCCCGTGTACTCACGCGCCAGGTCCGCGAGGGCGCGTCCCTGCGACGAGGTGAAGTCACCGAGCGGAAGCTTCAGGATGGCGGTGTAGTAGCCGTCCTGGGCCTGAGGCTTGAGGTTGTGTTTGGCCCATTTCTGGAAACCCGCCGGGGCGTCGCTCGGAAGGGCGCCGGCTTCACGGATGGGCTTCTCGTCGGTGGACTGCAGATCGCTGAGGAAGTTCGTCCAGCGCTCGTCGGGGCGAAGGCCCTCGCGCTCTTCGGCGACGAGTTTCTTGAACTCGTCGATGCCGAGTTTCTGCACGAGGAACTTGATGCGCGCGCGTGCGCGGCTCTGCTTCTCACCGAGGCGCGCGAACACGCGGGAGACGGCCTGTGCCAGCGGAAGGAGCTCTTCCTCGGGGCAGAACTCGGCGAGCACCTTGGCCTGCACCGGCACGGCGCCGAGCCCTCCGCCGACCACGACGCGGAAACCGCGTTTGCCATCGCGGACTTGGGCGACCGCGCCGAGGTCGTGGAAGGTGACGAGACCACAGGGATTGTCTTCACAGCCCGAAAAAGCGATCTTGAACTTGCGGCCGAAGTCTTGAACGTCTGGGTGCCCGAGCAGGTACTGCGTGATCGCGTTCGCGTAGGGCGTCACGTCGAACGCCTGCGTCGTGCAGACCCCTGCGTATTCACACGCGGTCACGTTGCGGACACTGTTGCCGCAGGCCTCGCGCGTGGTGATGCCCACCGAAGCGAGGCGGCGCATCATGTCGGGCGCCTCTTCGATGTGAATGAAGTGAAGCTGGATGTCCTGGCGCGTCGTGACGTGCAGGATCGAATCGGAGTTCTCTTCAGCGAGCTCGCTCAACACGTCGAGCTGCTCCGCCGTCATCTTCCCGAACGGGATCTTGATGCGCATCATGCCCGGCGCGTCCCACACGGTGTCCGGGCCCTTGGTGAGATCGCCACACGGGAAGGCAAGAGGCTTCTGGCCCGTACCGTCGTCGCGAAGGCCGTTGTCGTAGCGCTGCCCGTAGACGCCTCGGCGAAGGCGTGTCTCGGCGAAGATCTTGTCCTCGAGCTTGCCCTGTTTCTTGAGCTCGATCTGGCCTTCGAACAGATCGACTTCACCCGCGAGCTGCTCCGGAACCCGATCTCCAAGCTGTTCTTTCCACGAAGTCATGGTGCTCCTGTCCCAGGGCCGCTGAGATCCGGCCCGAAGGGGAATCCTCACTATTCCTCAGTTTTCCGGCAGGTCAAGTCAACAATAAGTGAGCATGAGCAAATCTGCTGATTTCATTAGAGAAAAGAGGAATAGTAGACGACTAAATAAGTAAAGAATGGTGCGAATATCCCATTGCTTGCTGGTTCAGGGGTTACCGCTATAGTGCCGCCGCCCAGGCTCCTCACTAAGGTGTCCGGGAGCCATTCGGGGATCGTCTAACGGCAGGACTCCAGTTTCTGGTACTGGCTATCTAGGTTCGAATCCTAGTCCCCGAGCCAATCCCGTGTTAGAGCGCGGGACTCAAAATCGGCCCCATCGTCTAGTGGTCTAGGACATCGGCCTCTCACGCCGGTAACGCGAGTTCGAACCTCGCTGGGGTCACCA
>JBATLA010000700.1:0-3007 GCA_049669945.1 Polyangiales bacterium
GTATGTAGCAGCGCTCGGCCCGACAGCATGAGGAAGACATGAGTGAACGCCCAGAGATCGTACCCGTAGGCCAAATCCCAGAGCTCGGCGTGGTGCCGAAGAAAATGCACAGCTTCGTGATTCGCCCCGAGCGATTCGGGGAGCCGATGAAGTCGTTCCAGCCGGAGGAGATGCCGGTGTGGGATCTCGCACCAGGCGAAGTGCTGGTGCAGGTCATGGCTGCAGGGATCAACTTCAACGCCATTTGGGCCGGGCTCGGCGAGCCGGTCAACATCCTCAAGGGACATGGCCTCGACTTTCACATCGCGGGATCGGACGCCTCCGGTGTGGTCTGGGCTGTGGGCCCGGGCGTGACCGACCACAAGGTCGGCGACGAGGTCGTGTTGCACTGCAACCATCTCATCTACCCCGGCACAAACGACCTGCAGACGATTTGGGGCTACGAGACCCCGGATGGATCGTTCGCGCAGTTCACGAAGGTACAGGGTCAGCAGGTGCTACCCAAGCCGCCCCAGCTCAACTGGGAAGAAGCGGCGAGCTACGGGCTCACCTACTACACCGCTCATCGAATGCTGGTCGACCGCGCGAAGGTTCAGCCCGGTGAGGACGTTCTCATTTGGGGCGCGGGCGGCGGCCTCGGTGTATTTGCGGTGCAGCTCTGCGCAATCATGGGCGCGCGCGCGATTGCGGTCGTCTCGAGCGACGACAAAGCGGAGCTCTGCATGCAGCTCGGCGCACACGGTGTCATCAACCGTAAGGAGTTCCCCGGCCTTCAATACAAGGACGACATGACGCCGGAGGAGCAGGCCGCGCACAAGGCCGACCTCAAGGGTTTCGGCAAGCGGATCTGGGACATCCTTGGCGAGCGCAAGGGGCCCGAGGTGGTGTTTGAGCACGTCGGCAAGGCGACCTTCCCGGCAAGCGTGTTCCTGGCGGCGAAGTACGGAAGGATTGTCATCTGCGGCGCCACCACGGGGTACAACCTCAACTTCGACGTGCGTCACCTCTGGATGCGCCAGAAGCAAATCATCGGCTCGCACTTTGCGGATGCCGACAGCGCCGGCCGCGCGAACCGGCTGGTGATTCAAGGCAAGGTCAAGCCGGTCATGACTCGCCTCTTCACATGGGACGAGATTCCCGAAGCACATCAGTTGATGTACGAAAACAAGATTCACGGCACCGTCTCAGCCCTCGTCGGCGCCCCCCGGCCCGGACTGAAGAACCTCGAGGAAACCCGCGCGGCGATTGCCAAGGGTTAGGAGCGGTCATGCAGCAAGTCATCGAAGCCATCGAACGCCTGTACCAGCGCGCCCACGACAACGTGAAAGCGATTGTCATGGAGGGCGACCGGATCAGCGCAAAGAAGATGAACGCGAACCAACTCGCGGCGCACGCCGTCGCCTACCTCGCGACCGAGCTCGAAGCCTGCCGTCAGATGGCGGGCTGGGCGGAGCGCGTCGGCGGCGAATACGAGGGCAAGGTCGCGCGGGCGTACATCGGCGAAGTGGCTCGCTCCGTGGTCGGCGGCGTCGACCTCGGCCCATGTGAGAGCATCAGCCTCGCGGACCTCGGAATCACCGAGGGGGACCTGCGAGAGACCGTGCTTCAGCCCGAGGTCGCTGCGTTCTCAGCGGAGCACGCCAACGGCGAAGTCTACCTCGAGATCGCCGCTCACGCGCGGGACCACGGCATGCCGAACCCAGGCTTCGACGACGAGATGCTGGACGAGATCCGTTCGCAGTTCTCGAAATTCGTCGACGCCGAGGTGATCCCGCAGGCGCAGGACATTCACCGGAACGACGTCCTGATTCCGATGAGCATCCTCGATCAGATGAGCGAGCTCGGCGTGTTCGGGCTGACCATTCCCGAGGAGTACGGCGGGCTCGGCATGAGCAAGGTTGCGATGTGCGTCGTCACCGAGGAGCTCTCGCGCGGCTACATCGGCGTCGGATCGCTCGGCACCCGCTCGGAGATTGCGGCCGAGCTGATCATCGGTGGCGGCACCGAAGAGCAGAAGCAGAAGTGGCTGCCGGCGATCGCCGCCGGCGAGGTGCTGTCCACCGCCGTGTTCACGGAACCCAATACCGGCTCCGACCTCGCACATCTCGGTACTCGGGCCACCAAGCAAGACGATGGCAGCTATGTGATCAACGGTCAGAAGACGTGGATCACGCACGCGGTTCGCGCTGACCTGATGACCGTACTCGCACGCACCAACCCGGCTGAGCCTGGTTACCGCGGCCTGTCGATGTTCCTCGCCGAAAAGACGCGGCGCAGCGGCGAAGGTGGCGAAGAGGAGTTCGTCGACAAAGGCCTCACCGGAACTGAGATCAAAGTGCTCGGCTACCGTGGGATGAAGGAATACGAGCTGAGCTTCGAGGACTTCGGGGTCCCGGCCGAGGCGCTGCTTGGGGGGGAGGAAGGCGCTGGCTTCAAGCAGCTGATGCGCACCTTCGAGAGCGCCCGCATTCAGACGGCAGCGCGCGGCGTCGGCGTCGCGCAGGCGGCCCTCGAGGACGCAATCCTCTACGCGACCGAACGCGAACAGTTCGGTGGGCCGATCTTCCAGTTCCCGCGGGTCGCGCGAAAGATCGGGCGCATGGTCTGCAGCATTCAGGCTGGCCGGCAGCTCACGTACTTCAGCGCGCGCGAAAAAGACGAGGAGAAGCGTTGCGACCTCGAGGCCGGCATGGCCAAGCTATTGGCCACGCGCTCCGCATGGGAGTCCGCGGACGCCAACGTGCAGATCCACGGCGGCAACGGCTTCGCAGAGGAGTACACCGCTTCACGCCTCTTGGTGGACGCTCGCGTACTGAGCATCTTCGAGGGCGCCAACGAGATTCAGGCGCACGTCGTCGCGCGCCGGCTTCTCGAAAGCTGACGTAGGCCGCCCTAGCGGCCATACTCCCGGACGATGGGCCCTACTCGCGTCGGCGACAGGCGAAGGCCAGTGCGCGTCGCCTTCGCCATTGTGCTCGCGCTACAGGTCTTCTTGGCCGTGTGGGGC
>JBATLA010000701.1:0-2203 GCA_049669945.1 Polyangiales bacterium
GGGTGGGTGGCCGACTCGTTCTATTCGAGCGTGCTCGAGATCGCGGATCGTCCGAGGGCGCTGCTCCGGGAGCCGCACGTATCCGACGTCCGGTTGCGGGCGATCGCCGAGCGGGTGCGAGACGCAATCCTTCCGCAGGACGTCGTACGGGCGGTCAAAGAAGCGTTGTTGGCGATGCGGGACGAAGGCGCGACCAGCTTTGCGGTCCGCTCGTCAGGAACACACGAAGACCAAGAGGGGGCTTCGGCGGCCGGGATGCACCACACAGCGCTCAATCTCATGCGCGAAGACGAGGTCCTCGACGCAATCAAGATGTGCTGGTCGAGTCTATTTCGGCCGCGCGTGCTTTCATACTTGCGGACGCTCGATGAAGACCTTCCGGTGTCGGTTGGCGTCGTGATCCAGGCGATGGTGCCTGCGGAGGTTTCCGGTGTTCTCTTCACGGCCAATCCGCTTACGGGCGACACCGGGGAGGTCGTCATCAACGCGGCCTACGGCCTCGGATCCCAGGTCGTCGAGGGGCGCGTGACGCCAGACACCTATCGCATTGACAAGGTGACCGGCCAGCTCCGTGATCGAATTCTCGGCGACAAAGCTCAGCAAACCCTGCTCGAGCGTTCCGGGGGTGTCCGCGAGGTCGACGTTGCCCCGGCGGAGCGCGAGAAGCCGGCGCTCAGCGAACAACAGCTCCTCCGCTTGAACGACTTGGCTAGGCGCATCGAGAGCCACTTCGGAGATGCCCGTGACGTGGAGTGGGCGATTGCAGAGCAGCAGGAGTACGTCCTCCAGGCGCGCCCAATCGTCGTCCCCCGTACCAGAAGCCGCCGGGGCGGCCGAAGGGACCGCTCTTGGGACCGCCGGAAGATTGTCTGGAGCAACGCCAACGTGGGCGAGGCGCTGCCCGGCGTTGCAACCCCGCTGACCTGGTCGGTGCTCAGCCAGTTCAGCGACCTCGGCTTTCGGCGAGCGTTCGGCGCTATGGGATGCACAGTGCCGCGCAACGCCGAGCTCGTGGGCGACTTCCGCGGACGAATCTACATCAACCTGACCGAGTTCAGCGCGATCATGTCGCAGATTCCATGGATTCATCCATCGATGCTCGTGCGTCTCGGTGGCGGCCAATACGCGGCTGAGCTCGACGCCGTCATGGCCGACCGCAGCTCCAGGGGTTTCGTCCTTCGCCTACCGCAGACCGTGTCCCGCTATGTGCGGGAGAACTTCCGATTGAGCGCGCGTGTCGAGGAGTTCGAGCGCTATTTCGCCGAGGAGCGCACGCGGATCGGCTCGATCGACCCGCGGATCCTAGAGCCGAGCGGACTCGATCGGATGCTGGGCGACGTCGAACATCTCCTGGATGAAACCGGGTCGATCATGCTGACCGCGTACGCGAACCTCTTGAGCGCCGTCCTCGCGTTGCTGGCGATCCTACGCCTCTTCGCGCGCGATCAGGGCTCGGGGTTCTATCGGGATCTGTTGTCTGGCTTGGAGGACGTGTCGAGCGCACGCCCCGGTTTCGTGCTTCGCCAGATCGCGCATCTAGCCCGTAGCGAGCCTGAGGTTGCAGCGCGCATTCGGAGCGCGCCACCCGGGGACCTTCGCGTTGCGGATCTCCCGCCGGGACGGACGCGCGACGCGCTCGGGCGTTTCCTCGAGGACTACGGTCATCGCGGAGTTCGTGAAGCGGAGATCGCTGCGCCGAGGTGGGCAGAGGACCCGACCCTCATGTTTGCCGCCTTGCGCTCGCATCTCGATAGCCCCCTCGGGCCGTCGGCGCGGGAGCGTGGCTTGAGGGACGCGCGCGAAGACGCCGAGCGGAGACTCGCGCAGAGCGTGCCGCTGCCCTTGCGCCCGGCTGTCGACAAGTTGCTCGATGTCGTACGGCGCTTTACGCGGATGCGCGAGCAATTGCGGGGTCACGTCGTCGAGGTGCTGGGTATGTTTCGGCGGGTCGCGCTCGAAACGTCGCGACGAATCGAGTCGCGGGAGCCGGAAGCGGGACCTGACGCAGCGTTCTTCCTGACCCTCGCCGAGGTTCGCCGCGTGCTCTTCGATGAAAACGACCGCGTCGCGATCCGCGTGCAACGCCGAAAGCTCGAACACGAGCGAAATCGCAAGCTCCCCGAGCCGCCTACCACGTTCGTCGGTTTCCCTCCCGAGGACGCGAGCATCGTGGCGACCGCGAAGCGCCTCAAGGGGCTAGCGG
>JBATLA010000702.1:0-1667 GCA_049669945.1 Polyangiales bacterium
CATCTGCTCCGAGCTCTGAAGGTTGCCCACGTCTTGCGCTTGGGCGCGCAAGCGCTGGACGGCGGCCAGGACTCCGGGCTGGTCGTTGGTGTACGCCTGACCCAACTCGGTCGTCCAACCCATCTCGAGACACATCTGGTCGACGATCTGCCGGAACGGCATCACTGCTCGCATCGGCTCCGTGAAACCCGCGGCCTCTGCAGCGTCGTCGAGCGCGTCGCCTTCGAGCTCCGGATTGGCGACGAGCCAGTTACCCGCGTCCATGACCTCTTGTGGGTTGGTCGATGAGACGAGCACCTGCGTCAGCACCGGGTCTGGATAGAGTGCAATCGGCGCCAAGAGCGCTTCCATGTCCTCCGGAGTCCAGGTTTGGTCGGTGGCGCCGAGGGGCTGCGCAGCGGGGGTCGCGTCGCCGTCTTGCGCTGCCGCCTCTGGATTGAGGCCGAGCAGCAAGGCCAAGGAAATCGTCGCCAGGGGAATGAGCCAAACGCGCGAACCATTGGGGATCATCACGCCTCCTTCTCTTCTGTCAGCGCTCAACATGTCAAGCGTTCGCGTGGCGCTAGCAGTACCAGATCGCGAATTCGATCACAAGCGTTCCAAACCCTACCCTACTCTGCTCTCAACTCTGCGACCTTCGTCCCCTCTCCGCTGAAGAGATGGAGCACGTCGCCAGCGATAGCAAAGCGTCTGGTTTCTTCGAGCACCTTTGCGACCTCGCGTTCGAGCTCCATCCCGTCGGGGCAGGCTCTCATCGTCATCGCCATCTTGGAGAACGAAAGCTGGTCGCCATCGAGCGCGTAGCCTCCGCTCAGCTGATTGCATCCCGCAAACCCGGAGATGCGCGAGGGTTCCGCGCTGAGCTCGACGGACGCGGGCTTGCCGCCTGCCCCCACGCCTGCATCTTCGCTCCGAAGCTTCACGATGACCCAGCGTGTCCCGGTGAGGGATCGCGGCGCAGCCCGTGGTGCCCGCGGGACGCGTGTGAGCAGAACAGAGACGGGATTGTTCGGCGCGCTGTCTTTTTCGCCATGGGTACCGAACGCGGGATTGAACTGCGTGCTCGTGAACAGGAGCTTACCTTCGTTCTCGATGCGCGCCCGAACGCCGAATCGGCCGCGCGGGTCGAGCTTCGCCGGTTGGTAGCTCAAGGTCACCCGATACGGCGGCCCGCTCTCGACCGGCATGCTCGCCTCCGCAATCTTTTCGGCGGCGACGTCCATCTTCGCGCCATCCTCGAGGATCACGATGAGCTCCGCGGTCGGCGGAAGCATCATCCGCTCCCGATAGAATACTTCCACGTGGAGCTCGGCGGAAGCATCCACGCCTTCCTGCGAACCGCTTGGCCGGTCTTTGGGTGCGTCCATGGTGTTCCCACCCTCGCATCCAATCATCGCGGCCAGCATCACCAGCCCTGTTGTCGCTGCTCTGTACATGGAGGGTCCTCCGTGCCGTTGACATGCAGCGATCAAACCCGACCTGCAAGTGAGCACTGAGGCTCGATGAGGCCGCGTGGCCGGTTCCCGATCGAACAGGAGTCAATCGCAAGGTGCGACGCTACCTCGTTAGTGAAGCTTGATCTCCTGCCAGCGGCCGCGCTTCCACATCGATGCGAAGGTGACCGCTTGCAGGCCTCGGTAGGCCGCCTGCATCGCGAAGATCACGAC
>JBATLA010000703.1:0-2265 GCA_049669945.1 Polyangiales bacterium
CGGTGGGTACGACACACATCGCGGCGAATGGGCGACCGAGCAGCCGCGTCGCCAGGTCGAGGCCTTCGAGGCGATCGGCGCGATGCTGACACACCTGCGGAACGACGACCCGAGCTTCGACCGAACCACCGTTCTGGTGTACTCGGAGTTCGCGCGCACTCCGAGGATCAACGGCGATGGCGGCCGCGACCACTGGTTCGCCGACACGATGATGGTGTTTGGCAGCACGCTCAAGACCGGTGTCTTCGGCGCCAGCAACGACCAAGACCTCGGCCTTCTCGCCATCGACCCCACCACCGGGAGACCCGACGAAGCCGGCTTTCAGCTCAGGCCGGAGCACGTCATGGCAACGCTCGTTCAGAGCCTCGGTGGAGACCCGTCTCCCTATCGCGAGGACCCGCTCACTGCCTGGATCGCAAAGGAGCTCACGCCATGAGAATCATCACGATTGGTTTGTTGGCACTCGTCGTGTCTGGCGTTCTTCCCGTCTCGGTTTCCGAGGCGCAGTCTCCCGAGATCTGTGCGCCCGTCGAGCAACTCGACAAGTATCGCTACCTCCGTCAGCTCACGCTCGACCTCTACGGTCGCATTCCCACGGTCGAGGAGTACGAGCGCTTGCACGCCTTGGACGACGTCACGGAGCAGATGATCGACGAGATGATCGGGTCGTCCGAGTTCTATGATCAGCTCCGCAGTTACCACCGGAACCTCTTGTGGGCCAATCTTGGCGACGACGACCTGGTGGGACAGATCATTCAAGAAGAGGGCGACGACACGTTTCGCGTCTGGCTCAATCGCGACAAGCGAGACAACTACCGCGGCCGCGACGTTCCGTGCCTCGATATGGAGCACACCAACTTCGACACCGATGGACGGGCCCTCCCGATGGTCGAGAACTATCTCGAAGGCGATTGCGCAGGCGGCGAGGGATGCACCATGGATGGCTGGGTAGAGGTCCAGCCATACTGGGCACGCGGCACCACCATTCGGGTCTGCGCGTTCGACGCACAGCCACACACGGACGCGACGCCCCGTGACGACGGCGAGCCACGCACTTGCGACCAGGTCGGCGACGGCGATCCACTTTGCGGATGCGCGGCGGATCTACGGCACTGCACCGCCCGGGGCGTCAACTACGACGTCGTGCACGACGCGCTCCTCGAAGAGCCAATGCGGGTCTTCGAGCAGGTGATCGCGGCTGGCGAGCCCTACATGAATGCCTTGTCGACCCGCACCACGGCGATGAACGGCGCGCTCGCGCACTACTACCGCTACCTCGCACGCGACAACGATTCGGAGCTCCAGAACGTGCCCGAGCTCCCCTACGATGCCGACTGGCAACAGGTCGAGCGCGAGCCCTATCACAGCGGGATTCTCACAACGCTCGGGTTCCTTCGCCGCTTTGCATCGCATCGTGCCCGGGTGAACCGGCTCTACACCGCGTTCCTCTGCACGCCTTTCGAGGCGCCATCAGGGGGCCTTCCCCCGGCGACGGACGAGTGTTCTCAGGACCCAAACCTCGCCTCGCGCTGCGGTTGCGCGACCTGTCACGAGACGATCGAACCGGCGACGACGCACTGGGGTCGTTGGGAAGAGGGAGACGATTTCGTCTACCTCGAAGACATCTCTACGTTCAGCGACAACTGTGCGAACTGCGAGAAGGGCAGCTGCTCGAACTACTGCAAGACGTTCTACATCACGCGAGAGCTCGAAACGACACCTGGATCGGTCGACGACGAGCTCGGCAAGCTGAAGACCCTTGCGTGGCGCACCGAGGCTGAAACCCCCGCGCTCGACGTCGGCCCGAGTGCTTTGGTCACACGGCCGGAGTACCAGCAGCAGATCGCGAGCTGCGCGGTCCGGAGCTTCTCCGAGCACGTGTTTGGGCGCGAGCTCAGCGCGGAGGAGCGCACCGGTTGGCTGACCGAAAAGACGTCCGCTTTCGAGGCCAACGGTCACGACTTCCTCGCCATGGTGAAGGACATCGTCACCGACGAGCGCTACCGCCGAATCGAGTGAGGAGGCCCTAGCGACCGAGGGATTGGTTCGGCTTGCCGAATTGACGAAAGCTGGCAGCGATTCCAGTCGCCGCGCTAGCCTGACGCGCATCGGTCAGGGGACAACGATGAGGCAGCCGTACGCGGCCATTCTTGCGCTCTTCTTGCTCGCCACGTGGGGCGAAGCGCGCGCGCAGTCCTCAGCCGAGACCACCCAGGGCGAAGCCCCCGCTGAAGAGGGCGCCTGGTGGGAAGAGGAAGAGAGCAG
>JBATLA010000704.1:0-4390 GCA_049669945.1 Polyangiales bacterium
CGTCCCCGCGGCCTGCGGCTTCGCGAGGACCCGGTCCGACCGGCGCATTCCGCGTGCCGCCTTACATCCCCAAAGACGGCGACGAGGTCGTTCCGTTCACGCGACGCCGCCGCATCATCGCGGACCACATGGTCTACTCGAAGCAGACCGCACCGGACGTCGTCACCTTTGCGGAGTGTGATCTCCACCGGACTGCCGTGCTTCGTGAACAGCATAAGGGCCAGTTCAAGAAGGACGGGCTGGGTCTGACTTATTTGGCATTCGCGATCGCGGCGACGGCCCGCGCATTGCGCGAGTTCCCCGAGCTCAACTCCCGCGTCCTCGACGACGCCTTCGTCAAGCTCGCTGAGGTGAATGTTGGCATCGCCGTCGACACCGACCAGGGCCTCGTCGTCCCGGTCATTCGCAACACCGACGAGCTGACGATCCGCGGCATCGCCCGCGCGGTGGCTGACGTTGCCGAGCGCGCGCGCTCGGGCAACCTCACGCCCAACGACCTGTCCGGCAAGACGTTCACCATCTCCAATCCGGGGCGCCGCGGCAACCTGGTTGGCGGGGCGATCATCTCGCAGCCCAACGTCGGCATCCTGCGGCTCGGCACGATCAAGAAGCGTGTCGTCGTCATCGAGCACGAGGGCGAAGACTTGATGGCGATTCGCCCGGTCATGCACATGGCGCTCACCTACGACCACCGCGTCGTCGATGGCGTCCATGCCAACGGCTTCCTCTACCGCATCGCCGAGATTCTCGAGTACGGCGACTTCGAGCTCTGAGCGTCCGGTGACCGTTCGTCTCCTCGCCTCGCTCTTGGCCGCTGCGTTCGTATTGCTGGGCGCGTGCAAGAAATCTGAGCAGTCTCCGGCGACGCCACAACGGCCCAATATCGTCGTCATCACCGTCGACACGCTTCGCGCCGACCATCTCGGCTGCTACGGCTTCGAAGCAGCGCGCACCCCCAATATCGATGCGCTGGCGACCCAAGGCGTGAAGGCAGAGCACGCCACCGCGGCTACTCCGATCACCCTGCCGTCTCACTCTTCGATCTTCACGGGGCTCTATCCCCCCGCGCACGGCGTGAGAGACAACGGGATCTACAAGCTCCCCGACGAAGTCGACACGCTGGCAGAGCGGCTGAGCGCCGAAGGGTACCGAACACAGGCGTTCGTCTCCGCATGGGTTCTGCACCACCGCTTCAACTTGAGCCAGGGCTTCGACGGCTACGATGACATCCTGGCCAATGAGGGTGACCCTGGCATGTTCCGCGTGCCGGAGCGCTCGGGCAAGGCCACGATGGACGGCGTCTTGCGGTGGCTGGACAGCGCGACTGTCGCTTCGGAACCAGCGCCCTTTTTTCTATGGGTGCATCTGTTCGACCCCCATCAGCCGTACGCGCCACCTGAGCAAGACGCCGCGGAGTCGCCCACGTTGTACGACGGCGAGATCGCAAGCGTCGATCGGCAGATTGGCCGCCTCATCCAGAAGCTCACCGAGAAGAATGCGCTCGACGACACGCTGCTCGTTTTCACGTCCGACCACGGTGAGAGCCTCGGTGAGCACGGTGAAGCGACCCATGCGATCTTCATCTACGAGTCCACGATCAGGGTGCCCTTCATCGTGCGGTATCCGGCGAAGCTGCCGGGCGGCAAGAGCTACCGAGGACCGGTGCGAGCGGTGGACGTCATGCCGACGATTCTCGGCCTCGCGGAGTTGAAGCAGAGCGACACCCAGGGCATGGACCTCAGCAAGGCCATGGCGGGAGCGGCCGAGGCGCCTTCTCTCACTGCCTACTCGGAGTCGATTCATCCGGAGCTGGAGTTCGGAATGGCGCCCCTGCACGGGGTCCGCTCGAACCAGTGGACGTACATCCGCGCCCCGCGGCCTGAGCTCTATGACCGCTCGAAGGACCCGGGTGAGACCCGCAATCTCCTCGAGGACGCCGATGGATCGACCGCGCAGAACGCCCGAGTCCAAGCCCTCGCCCTCGAGAAGACGCTCGTCGAGATTGTCGCGGACGGCAAGCGCTTCGGCTTCGTCTCCGACACGAAGCCTGTCGATGCCGAAACCGCGAAGATGCTCCAGGCCCTCGGCTACATGGAGGTGTCGGATGCGCCGCAGGGTGTCGCAGGCATGGACCCCAAGGACGGAATACGCGCGTTCAACGACATGGACCAGGCGCGACAGCTCTCTCTCGAAGGCAGGTACGCAGAGGCCAAGAAGGTTCTCGAAGCGTTGCTCGAGCGGGTGCCCACGAACGCGTCCGCGCGCAATCTGCTGGCGATGTGCGAGATCTACCTCGGCAACATGGACGTCGTCGAAGACCTCTACCGCGAGTCCCTGGCGCACGAGCCCCGGCAGCCCGAAGTGCTCACGCAACTTGGTCGCCTTCGGTTCGCGGAGGGTAAGTTGGAGGCCGCGCGGGCCCGGTTCCACGAAGCGCTGAAGGTTGATCCGGCGTTCATCCCGGCGATGATCTTCATGGCGCACGTCGAGTGGAAAGACGGAAAACCAGAGGCGGCTGCCTCCTGGTACGACAAGGCGATCGAAGCCGATCCCCACGACCCACGCGCGTACCAGCAATATGGTGACCTCTACTTTCGGCAGAAGGACTTCGAGAAGGCCAAGAGCTGGTACGAGAAGGCGCTCGACGCACAGCCCAGCAGCTACCTGGCGGCGCTCCAGTCAGGCATGAGCGCGATGCAGCTAGGTGAGTTGCAGGTGGCCCAAGGCTATTTCCGTCGGGCCAGCCAGAACGATCCAAGCTCCTGGAAGCCAATCTACAACCTCGCGTGCGTACAGGTGCGAGCGGGCAAGCCAGACGCCGCGTTCGGTTACCTGCAAGAGGCGGTCGGCCGTGGCTTCAACGAACAAGCCGTGCTGAGGAAGGACCCCTGCTTCCAGCCCCTGCACAGCGACCCCCGTTTCGTTGCGATAGCCGGCGAGTAGATTCTTCGACAGCGACAGCGACAGCGACAGCGACAGCGACAGCGTCCAGCGACAGGGCCAGCGCCAGCGCCAGCGTTCAGCGTCGGCGGGCGTGAGGTGGATCACAGATCGCCGTTCGGCTCGTTTCATGACCGGGTTTTCGCTTGATCCTGGTGTCCTCATCGTGAGACGCCTATCCGACCCCGTTTGCTGTTGGAATCATTGGTGAAGATCTCCGTCAACGCGCTCGCGCTCTCTTGTCTATTGGCCGCTTCAGCCTGCAACGGCGGCGCTGAGCCCGGCCCGACGGGCAACACCGAGCTCAACCTCGAGATCGTCAATCCCGGCGGCGACACGGGTGCTGGGTTCTCGATTGACCGCGTGGACTACCGGATCACCTGTGCGGGCAGCCCACCGGGCACATATGACATCCCGCCCGCCGACACCTCGGGCACCGACTACGCCTACGACGACTCGGTGGACATCTCCGGCGCCTTCGAGACCGTCGACACACGCGACCCGCCCGTGTGGCAGGCCGTCACGGATCTTCCCCCGGGCAATTGCACGATCACGCTGTCCGTCTACGAAGATGACGAGCTCGTCTGCGTGGGTTCGCAGACGCTCGCGATCAACGAAGACGCGACCACCAAGTATGACATCGTGCTGGTCTGCTCGCTCTCCATCGATACGCCCGACGGCATGGCCGACGTCGACGGCACCTTCGAGTTCATCACGGGCAATATTTGCCCGAAGCTTCATGTGCTCAACGCCATTCCGAGCCTTGCGCGAGACACTGGCACCGGCTTCATCGAGACCGAGATCCAGTACCGCGCGAAGGACCCGGACAACACCTGCGGCAACAACTGCGACCCGCAGAGTTGCACCGGCGACAACCCCCCGGTCTGCACGGCGTACCCCTCGAACATCAACGACCCGGCTTGTAACCCTGCCCTTGGCGGGAACCCAACCAGCGCCGGGTGCCTCGCTGGCGACCACGCAGGCCTCGTCTGCACGTTGGCAGCATTTCCCGCCGCCACTCCCGGCGTTCCTGGCGGTACGTTCATCAGCCCCCAGGATGGGGTGACTCCCGTCGGCCCCGTCCTTCCGGTGAACCTGAATACGGCCTCGGGGGTTCCCGGCATCGTCCTCTCGGGCCTCGGTGGTCCGGCGGGCTCGAACGCGGCGAATAGCCCCGCTTACCCACCTCTCCCGAACGTGAACGGCTCGCTGCCTCCGCTATACTACCGGTTCGACCTCGCGCTTCCAGGTCCGGCGACCATCCAGCTCGTGTGTTCCGATGGCGATCTCGAGTGCGATCAGACCAAGGAAATCGACGTCAGCGGATTCTCGCCACACTACTGCATCCAAAATCCCATCATTTGCAGCAGTGGGAACGACTGCCTAACCGATGGCGTCTGCGACATGTTCTGCAATCCCGCATGTGACCCGGCCCAGCCCAGTTACAACG
>JBATLA010000705.1:0-2340 GCA_049669945.1 Polyangiales bacterium
CCCATGATGTAGACGAAGAGCGTGTCGTCGAGCTTGCCGAGCTCATCGATCGCGTCGACGAGGCGGCCGACTTCGTGGTCCGTGTGCGCCGCGAACGCCGCGAACACCTCCATCTGCAGCGCGAAGAGCTTGCGCTCCTTGTCCGAGAGCGCGCTCCAATCCTTGATGTCTTCGGGCTTCGGTGCCAGCTTCGTGTTCTCGGGAACGAGCCCGAGCTCCTTTTGCCGCCGAAGCGTTTCCTCCCGAAGTGCATCCCAGCCGTCGTCGAACTTGCCCCTGTACTTGTCGATCCACTCCTTCGGAACGTGGTGGGGCGCGTGGGTGGCTCCCGTCGCGTAGTAGAGCAAGAAGGGCTTCTGGGGCGTCATCGCTTGCTGGAACTTCACCCAGTTGATCGCTTGATCGGTCATGTCCGTGGTGAAGTGGTACCCCTCGGTGTCCGGCCGATCGACCTTGATGACCCCGTCGTAGATCAAAGGCTCCCACTGGTTGGTTTCACCCCCGATGAATCCATAGAACTTCTCGAACCCTTGATGGGTCGGCCAGCGGTCGTAGGGCCCAGAGACCGACACTTCCCAGGGCGCGG
Source organism: Polyangiales bacterium (assembly GCA_049669945.1). Lineage (GTDB taxonomy): Bacteria > Myxococcota_A > Polyangia > Polyangiales > Houyiibacteriaceae > SG8-38. Next base: position 587 of record JBATLA010000705.1, read on the forward strand.
TCTCATGCCATTTGCCGAACGCTCCGGTGTTGTAGCCGTTCTGCCGAAGGATCTCGGCCAAGGGGACCACGCTCGATGGAATCTGACCTTGGTTGCCAGGGAACCCGGTCGCAACCTCCATGACGGACCCCACGTTGGTCGCGTGGTGGTTGCGTCCCGACTTCAGCGACGCCCGTGTGGGCGAGCACAGCGCCGTCGTGTGGAACTGGTTGAAGCGAAGGCCCTCATTCGCTAGCCGATCGAGCGTCGGGGTCTCGATGGCCCCGCCGAACGGTGCCGTGGCGCCAAAGCCGATGTCGTCGATGAGCACGACCACGACGTTGGGTGCGCCTTCGGGGGCGTCGACCTCGAAGCGCGGGGGTGCCGTCGCCTTCCTCGCGTCGAGCTCCGTGATCGGTGCGGTCTTCGGCGGGACGATCGGCAAGACGCTGCGGTCGATCTCCCCTTGTGCCGCTGCCGGTGGTTCAGTCACCGTCGGCGACTCCGCATCAGCCACGGGTTCGGGTTCCGGCGTTGCCGACTTGCAGCCAAACATCGCGACCATTGCGCAGAGGGCGACCCAGTGTGTTCCTATCATTCGTCCTTGCATCTTGACTCTCTCCCCGACTGCGATCTGGGCTTCTGTTGTTCTTGGCGCTAATCGGCGCCTTGCGGTGCAGGGACGGCTTTACCAGAGAAGACTCCCTGCTGCACCCGGGAGTCTTGTACGACGACGGTGCGGTTGACGATGACCTAGGGAATCCCCGTTGACGGGAATACCGCAGGAATCGATCAAGTGGGCTGGTCGACCGACTACTCCGAGGAAACGCGATTCGCGTGCAGAAGGAAGTGCTCGGGGACGTTGTCGTCGAACTCGCCTTCGTGGAACAAAGTGAGTTCGTCCAAGCGTCCGAGATGACTGGCTCAGAAAGGCGCGATGCTGTGTTGGGGCTCTTGAATGAGCCCGGGTTGAGCAAGGGTTGCCTTCTTCGGCAGCCCCCTGTTCGCTCTGGTGTGCCCACCCGGGAGTCTCCTCTTCCGTCGCCACCGTGTCGCCGTCGTGCTTGCAGTGATGATCGCAGGACCCGTCGACGTCGCACTGGCGTTTGATTCGGTGCCAAATTGAGCTCGATCGGGGACCCGGGCCTGGCCCCGGCCCGCGCTAGTCCGCTGGCTTCTTAGGCTCTCGGCTCGCATGTCGCCGGCGCACGCGCTGTGTTGGGCTACATTGGCCGAGCTGTGATCTCTCTCGTCGATGTTCAGTTCGACTACCCGCACGGGGGCTTCTCTCTCGACGTGCCCGAGCTGACGATCCCTTCAGGAACCAGGGCGGCCGCGATCGGGCCGAGCGGCTCGGGGAAGACGACGCTACTCAATCTGATCTCCGGTATCGAGCGGCCGGGTTCGGGCGAGGTCAGCACAGCCGGAGTGCGGGTCGATCGCTTGTCCTCTGCGGCACGCCGGTCTTTCCGGATCACGACGATCGGCTTCGTGTTTCAGGAGTTCTTGCTCTTGGAATACCTCGATGCGCTCGACAACATCCTCTATCCGTACCGGCTGCACCCCGAGCTCCACCTGGACGTTTCGGTGCGATCGCGCGCGCAACGATTGGCATCGGACCTAGGCCTTGCCAAGCTGCTCGACCGGCACCCGAGCGAGCTCTCCCAAGGCGAGCGGCAGCGGGTCGCGATTGCCCGCGCGATCGTCAATGATCCGCTGCTGCTGCTGGCGGACGAGCCGACGGGAAACCTCGATACGCGCACGGGCGAGCAGAT
>JBATLA010000706.1:0-9044 GCA_049669945.1 Polyangiales bacterium
ACGCGTCACCGTGCATCAAAACGAGTCACGAAAAGAGTTTCCCGATCCGCGCAACTTTTCGGGGGGCAAAACCGATAACAGGGGATGAAATGAGTGGCGCCACCGAGGCCCACTGACACCTGGAACAACAATGTGGAACGAACGATGATTGGGAACGTGACAAGCGAGACACCTTGGCTAACTCCGGAGGAGTCCTGCAACCGCCTCAAGGTCTCTCAAAAAACGTTCAAGCGGCATGTCGCTCCGCGCTTGAAACGAACGAAGAAAATCGGCAGCCTATGGCGGTATCACGTCGAGGAGATTGATCAATGGGGAGAAGACGACAGGCCTACAAGCTCGAGAAGCGAGGCAATGGAATCTGGTACGTCGTCGGGACGACTCCCGACGGGCATCGTGTCCATCGGTCCACTCGAACGCGCTCTCGCAAAGCGGCTGCTCAAAGGCTCCCGCTAATCGTCGAGCAAGTGGAGGTTGGTGCTCGCGCTACATTCTCCGAGGTCACGAAGACTCCGCTCGAGGAGCTGCTCGCGGCATGGCTGACGTCGGCGGCTACCGAGGTTGCATCTGCTCAGGGGGACGGTTCCCTGTTTGAGACCTATGCTCGACACTTCCTGCGTTTCTTTCACACGACCGAGCGGATCTGCGACGAGGTGGCCATTGAGCAATACAAAGAGCATCGGCTGGGGCAGGTCCAGGCAACGACGCTCCGGGGCGAGCTCAGTGCCTTGCGGCGCTTACACCGTTGGATGAAGAAACGAAAGCTGCTGTCCGCGCTGCCCGAAGTGCCGAAGGTCCCGAAGCGCGCGATAGGCACGCCGCACAAATCAGGGAAGCGTAAGATCATCAAGCTGTCACCCGCTGAGATGGACGCGATCATTGCGGCTCTCCCCGAGTGCACGCGCAAAGGCTATCCGGTCCGCGAGTTCGTGACCTTCGTTCGCGAGACGAGCCTGCGGCCATCCACCGTGTTCGGCTTGCGCGCGCCCCACGACTACGAACCGGGGGCGCGTCTGCTCCGCATCCGAGGGGAAAACGACAAAGCTAGATTTGGTCGCGACGTTCCGATAACCGACCGCGCCCGGAAAGCGCTCGACTCGAGGTTCCCCTGCGACGGGACGATCTTCCCCGAGTTCGATTGTCGAGACGCGCTACGGGAGGCGGCGCTTGCTGCAGGGATCAGCGCGCACCGCGCCAGCAAGGTCAGCATCTATGACTTCCGTCATGGTCGCGGCACGGAGTGGGGCAGGACCGGCAACCTCATAGGCATCGCATACCTGATGGGACACAAGCACGTGACGACCACCAAGGAGTACCTGCATTCCAACCTCGAGGAAGCGCAGGCGGTGTTATTTCCCACCAGTTTCTTCACCAGTCCCGGTGAGGCCGCCCCCACGACGGCGGAGCTGATCGCGCAAGCTGCTGCAATGATTGGGTGCGGAAGAGAGGACTCGAACCTCCACGAGTTTTACCTCACTAGATCCTTAGTCTAGCGCGTCTGCCAGTTCCGCCACTTCCGCAGGAATAGGACGGGCGGAAGCTAGTCAAGACAAGGGAGCTGTCAAGGCGACGCAAAGCGAGCCCTGAACCGGCCGAGAGCAACACCCTGAGTTGGTGGAGGAGTATCGTCCGGCCGCGTTCAGAGCGCGCCAAGGCTCAGTCCAGGGCAGTCGGCGCCAGCGCTCCCGGGACGCGGGAAATAATCTCTCCAATCGCCGCGCGCGTCGTAGCTGCAAACTGCTCCGGCTTGACGTTCGCCGTTGACCAACCGAGCCACAGGACGCGCATCGTCGTCGGTTCTTGCAGCATGACCATCCGTGTCTTGCTCTGAGTTTGCTTGCTCACGCCGGACACGTCGATGGAGGGAATCGTGTCAAAGACCGGCGTCGGGCCTGGCGAAGGCCACAGGGCCCCTGTCTCGCCGAGCTGGGGCCCGGCAAGCTCGTCGCCTGCGACGAGGTCCCAAACCGGCTGTGCGTTCGAATAGCTCGCTTCCCCGTTGAGGCCGTCATCCGGAGGTCCCGCGGGTCCGCCGAGTGCAGTCGCGTCCCCACTCAGGAGCACTTTGTAGCTCAGGAGAAGGTCGGCCTCCGTTGCCGGCGCATGTGAGTATCCCTTCGCGAGCATGCCTCGATGGATGACCTCCTCGATGACGTCATCGACTGTTCCCGTGCGGCCGACCGGATGTTCGACGACTCGATAGGAACCATAGGCCTGCGGTTCGGCGCCCATGGCGTCCTGGTGACGGACTTGCATCGTGCTCTGGCATCCGGCGACCAAACCTACGGCAAGGACCGCAAGTGCTCGCAACATGGCCTGGACCTTGGAGCTGAACGTGGGTGAGAGCTCAATCATCGTGACCTCCTTTCGCGGGTCATATGAGCGAGTCTGTGGTCTTCGAGACATGTTGACTATCTAGATAATGTTGCTCAATAATGTAGATGAAACCTACGCAAGGGAATCTCGGCATGCAGTGGCTCAACTATCATCACCTCTTGTACTTCTGGACCGCCGTGCGTGAGGGCGGCATCCAAGCCGCGAGCCGGCGCCTGCGGCTCGCGCACCCTACGGTCAGCGTCCAAATCAAACAGCTCGAGGATGCACTCGGCTACCAGCTCTTCGACCGGAGCCGTCGCAAGCTCGAGCTCACGGAGGCTGGGCGACTCGCCTACCGCTATGCGGACGAGATATTCTCACTGGGTCGGGAGCTCATCGACGCGCTCGAAGGGCAACCCGCCGGCCGACCGGTGCGACTTTCCGTGGGCGTCAGCGACGTGATGCCCAAGCTCGTCGTACGCAATCTGCTCGAGCCTGCGCTCCGCCTCGACACGCCCGTGCGGCTCACTTGCTCGGAGGACCGGTTCGATCGACTCCTCGGGGAGCTAGCCACGCACTCGCTCGACGTAGTCATCGCCGATACTCCATGTCCGCCAAGCAGCGGTGTGAAGGCCTTCAATCATCTTCTAGGCGAGTGCGGAATGACGTTCTTCGCCCACCCCAGCCTCGCACCCAAGATTCGTCGGACCTTTCCGCAATCTCTCACAGGCGCTCCCATGCTGATGCCCTCCACGGGCACGTCGGTCGGTCGCGCCGTCGCCCAGTGGTGTGAACGCAACGAGCTCAGGCCTGAAGTGGTTGCGGAGTTCGACGACAGCGCGCTCATGAAGACGTTTGGCCAGGACGGCGTCGGGGTCTTTCCGATCCCCTCGATCGTCGAAGCGGAGGTCAAGCGGCAGTACGGCGTCCATGTCGTCGGTCGCACCGACGAGATTCGCGCCAGGTTCTTCGCCATCTCGCCCGAGCGGCGGCTCAAGAACCCTGCCGTAAGCGCGATCTGTGAAGCCGCGCGCCAGGACCTCTTCGGCTCGAACTAGCTCCCACGGTCTTCGAGAATCAGCTTGATGAGCGAGTTGAGCGTCTGGTGACCTTCGACCGCATGCCGCAAGGGGAGGGCGCCGTTCACTTCGTAGGTGTTGCGGCGCCCCTCGCGGGTGCGTGTCACGTAGCCCGCGGCCTCGAGCTCTGAGACGATTCGCTGCACCGCGCGCTCCGTGATCCCCACCTTGTCCGCGACGTCGCGCATGCGCGATTCGGGGTACTGAACCAAGCAGAGCAGCACATGGGAGTGGTTCGTCAGGAAGGTCCATGCGGCCTCCGGCGGCTGCTCTTTTGTTCTTGCCTTCGCCACGCGCTGCCCCTCTTCGCGAGAATATACGATCGGGATTTCCTGAGTCAAATCGCGTGGTAAGCGCCCGCCCTCGAAAAAAGTCGAGCCGTCGGGCTTGCACGACGACAAATGGACGATATAGAAAACGCGAAATGAACTTCGCGAATGGAATAGCGCACGATGGACCCTTCCCAATCTGAGCCACCCGCTACACCCCTCGTTTCCTTGATCATGGGCAGCGCGAGCGATTGGCCGACGATGCAACACGCGGCTGAGGTCCTGCGCGAGCTCCGCATCCCACACGAGGCGAAGGTCGTCTCTGCACACCGGACACCCGACCTGCTCTTCAGCTTCTGTGAGCAGGCAGAAGGCCGCGGCATCCAGGTCATCATCGCGGGCGCTGGTGGCGCGGCCCATCTGCCGGGCATGGCGGCGTCCAAGACCTTGCTTCCCGTCCTCGGGGTTCCCGTGCGCAGCCGCGCGTTGAACGGGATCGATTCGCTCCTCTCGATCGCGCAGATGCCCAAAGGCGTGCCCGTCGGCACTCTGGCGATAGGCGATGCGGGTGCCGCAAACGCTGCCCTTCTGGCCGCGGCGATGCTCGCCACGCGCGACGATGCACTCCGAAGTCGACTGCACGCATTCCGGTCGGCGCAAACAGCAAGAGTTCTGGAGGTTGAGCTATGAGCGCCCTACTACCTGGAGCAACGATCGGGATCATCGGCGGCGGCCAACTCGCGCGCATGATGACGCTCGAAGCCCGGCGCATGGGCTACCGCGTCTGCATCATGGCGCCGAACGCGAACGACCCAGCGGTGCCGCTCGCCGATCAGTGGGTTCGCGGCGAAGTCGATGACGTCGAGGCGGGGGAGCGTCTGGCCAAGTCCGTCGACGTCATCACGGTGGATTCCGAGCACGTACCTGCATCACTGCTCGCCGGTCTCGAGCTCCTTCGGCCGGTCCGGCCCTCCTCACGCGTTCTGCGACTCGTCCAGGACCGTCGCACACAACGGGGCTTCCTCAAACGAATCCACGTCCCCCAACCTATGTGCGTGGCAATCGACTCCCTGAACGACCTCCGGGAAGAGGCCTGCGCGGTTGGGTTTCCCTGTGTCTTGAAGAGTCGGCACGCCGGCTATGACGGCAAGGGGCAGGCCGTGATTCGGAGCGAGGCACAGCTCGAGTCAGCGTGGCGCGCAATCGGAGAGCGTCCAGCGATGCTCGAGGAGTGGGTGCCATTCGACGCCGAAATCTCTGTCCTGCTTGCTCGTAACCCTCGCGGCGAGGTGCGAGTCTATCCTGTCGCATACAACGTGCACCGGCACCACGTGCTGCACGCGACCATGGCGCCCGCATCGCTTGCAGAGTCAGTCGAGCACGAGGCCATCCGTATTGCCGGTACAATCGCAAACGCGCTCGAGCACACTGGGATGTTGGCTGTGGAAATGTTCCTGGTCGGATCCGACCTGCTGGTGAACGAGATCGCGCCGCGCCCCCACAACAGCGGGCACTACACTTTCGGTGCCTGCGTCACATCGCAGTTCGAGCAGCACGTTCGCGCGGTTCTCGATCTCCCCCTCGGCGATCCGTCGCTCTCGCGCCCTGCAGTGATGGTGAACTTGTTCGGAGACCTCTGGCGCGACGGCGAGCCGGACTGGACGCCCATCCTTTCCCGGCCCGAGGCCCGTCTTCACCTTTACGGGAAGGCCGAGCCGCGTCCCGGGCGGAAGATGGGTCACGTCCTCTTGCTCGACGAAGATCCGAATCGCGCTCTCCGGACCGGAGAGGCGCTCATTGAATCGCTTACCCCCGCCAAGGGCCTCGTTGCCTAGAAAGATGGCGACTCGATGTCTCAACTGATCGACACCACGCCCGTCGCGTCGGCACAAGCATTCACCAGTTTCAAGGAGGAACGATGAGAATCTCAGTAGCGCAAGGCGACGGCATCGGCCCGGAGATCATGGGCTCGGTGCTCCAGATCTTCGACAAGGTTCAAGTACCCCTCGAGTACGAGCATGTTCGCATGGGCAAAGAAGTCGTTCTCGCGGGCGACACGACAGGCGTGAGCGCGCCTGCCCGTCGCTCCGTCGAATCGACCGGCATCCTGTTCAAGGGACCAATGGAGACGCCAAGAGGTGAGGGATACGAGTGCGTCAACGTCACCGCACGAAAGCTCTGGGGCGCCTTCGCCAGCAAGCGCGTATTCCGAACCTTCTCTCGGGTGCCCACGCCAACCGGTCTGCGCGCGCTCGATCTCACCCTGATCAAAGACAACATCGAGGACATGTACGGCGCCCTCGAGCACATGCAGACGCACGATGTCGCGCAATCCCGACGCTTCATAACCCGGCCTGGGAGTGAGCAGGTCCACCGCTACACGTTCGAGGTGGCGACTCGAAAGGGAGCGCGTCGCGTAACCTGCGCCCACAAAGCAAACATCATGAAGATGACAGACGGCCTCTTCCTCGAGGCCTTCTACGACGTCGCGAAGGACTACCCCGACATCGAAGCTGACGACATCATCGTCGACACGCTTGCCATGCGCCTCGTTCAAGATCCCTCGGAGTTCGAGGTCATCGTCCTGCCGAATCTACACGCAGGCATCATCACCGATCTGACAGCCGGACTCGTTGGCGGGCTCGCGTACGCGCCTTCCGCGAACATCGGCGACTCCATCTGCATTTTTGAAGCTGTGCAAGGCGCCCTGCCGGACGTGGCGGGCAACGACCTCGCCAATCCCACCGCCCTGCTCCTGAGCGGAACGATGATGCTCCGTCATCTCGGCCTCGTCGCCCATGCTGCGGCAATCGAGAATGCCCTCGAGAGCACGCTGCGCGCGATGCACAGACGCCCTGACCTCGGTGAGCCGATTCCGGTATTCCAGACGTCGGTGTTCACCGAGAAGATGCTCGATGCGCTTCATGAGGTTCAGATTCCGGAAGGACAGATCCCCCGCCTCGAAGTTCACCGACCGACCGAGCCGAGCATGCGGGTGACCCCGGAACCAGGGCAAACCATCTTGCGGGGCGTCGATGTGTTCCTGGAATCGGGCCTTCCCCCGAAGCGAGTCGAAGAGCAGCTCGCCGCGCTAGGTGGATGGCTGAAGCTGACGATGATCTCCAATCGCGGGAGTCAGGTGTCGCCGCTGGGTTCGGCTTACACCGATTGCGTAAATCACTACCGCGCTCGGTTCGAAACCGAACGGCCTGTCTCACAACACGAGATCGTTTCGCAACTCAGCGCGGTCGGCGAGTGCTTTCGCTTGTGTGGCGCCGAGTGGCTCCGAGAGATAGACGGCGCGCAGGGGTACTCGACGGCGCGAGTTTAGCTGTAGCCCGCGAAGCGCTGGGAGTGCCATGCGTCGGGATCAGAGGCCGAAGTGGCGCAGAGCGAAGTCGAGGTCGTCCTCGCCGCTCGGGTCCTCGACCATCAGGCCCTTCATGTACACGATGTTCTCGAGGCCGATTTCGTCCGCCTTATCCTTCAGGGCCAGCGCGTGGTTCGCGTGGTGGAAGGCGAGGTTGACGGAGAGCGGCGGCGCGGTCGGTCCGGCGGGCTCGAGGTCGTTCTGGGCGTAGAAGGGTGGGTCATCCGGGTCCATCGCGTCGAGCATGTCGACCTCGGCGCGATAGTCGACGATGGCTGGGGACTCGAAGGCGTCGATGTCCGTAATGCCGAAGAAGTCGAGTAGGGACTGCGACAGTCCGAGCGCGTCTGCGAGCATCAACAAGTCGAGATTGTATTCTTCGAAGACGACGGTCGTCCATTTGCCGATGTCGTACGTTGCCTGGGTCGCGATTGCGATCGCGGCGGTCACACGGGTGGAGTGTTGCTCCACGGGATCTTCGCTCGTCGGGTTTGCCATCTCGTCGTTGAAAGCGATCCAGAGCGAAGTGCCGGCGCCTGCCGAACCGCCCATGAGAATCACGTTGTCGCGGTCGATGTTGAGCTGTTGCGCGTGGTAGCGGATGAACTGGAGCGCGCGCGTGCTGTCGGTGAGCGGTTTGATCACGCCGTCCGGGTCGGGCGACTGCAGGAGCCGGTAGTCGATCGACGCATACGCTACACCTTCGGCGAGATACGAGAGCACGCGGTCTTCGTGGTTGGTCGTGTCGCGCGAGCCACCGGTGAAGCCACCGCCATGGATGTAGAGCAGAAGCGGAGTCGGCTCTTCCGATTCCGGAAGGTAGATGTCGAACAGGTTCTCGTCGTGCGGTCCGTACGAGATGCCCTCGTAGAACTCGTCCGAGCCGATATCGAAAGGGGCCACGGCCACTGTCAGTGCGAGTGGCTCGTCTGGCTCCGGCGGTTGAGGGGCGCCGCTCCCCGAGTCGCTTCCACAAGAAGCGATGAGCAGGGCAACGAGTAGCAGGCTGTTTCGGCGAAAAGTAGAAGAATTCATGGCTCCCCTGATAGCAGGATTGGTCGACGCCGCACGAAACCGGCGCGTTTCCTCAGTCGGCGAACAGGGTGGGGACATGGCTTGCGCTGGCGACGACGAGGCGTGATGGCTCCACAAACCGAATGATTGTGGGCAGATGACCGCGCGCGAGCTTCAGCTTGCCCTCCATCATTCCCTTGATGGGATCGAGCCTGCCTTCGATCACGTCCCGCCAATGCGCATATGATCCGACGATCACGAATTCCGCGTCGGCCGGGTCACCATCACCTTCGACGAACCGCGCGCCCCGACACTCGCCGCGATGTACGTGCAAGACGATGCACGCGTCTCGTTCGAGCCCGTTGTCCGGATCCGATTTCACGATCATGGCAACCGCGCCGAACGTCCACGGTTTGCCCACTTCGCGGTACGCGCGGCTGTTGTTGAGGGCGACGCGTAGCGCCTGCGTCCACTCGACTGAAGGAAATCGATGCACCAACCAACTCCCTGCCCGGGCTTGGAGGACCGCCGTCTTAGCTTGCCGCGCCTCCTCGCGCAAACTCGCCGTGCTACAAGCGAGACCGTGCACGTGATCCGTTCAACGCTTCTCCGTCGCCACGGCTTCCGTCATGCATTCTCCACACGCGAGGGTGGGGTGAGCGCGCCTCCCTACGATGCCCTGAACCTCGGTTCTCACTTGGGCGACGTGGACGATTCCGTTCGGGAGAACCGTGCGCGTTTCGCGAAGACTCTGGGTGTTTCGCTCGATCGTCTGTTCGAACAACGTCAGGTCCATGGCTATTTCGTGCGAGAAATCGGCACGACCGACGATGTGAGAGCGATCGCCGATGCAGAAGGTGATGTGCTCGTCGCGCGCGTTGCCGGACTCGCGATCGCCGCTCGCACTGCCGACTGTGTGCCGGTTCTCATTGCTCACCCCCCGACTGGGCACGTTGCCGCGGTGCACGCAGGATGGAGAGGCGCGGTTGCCGGCGTGGT
>JBATLA010000707.1:0-5546 GCA_049669945.1 Polyangiales bacterium
GGCCAAGCCGAGGGCGCCAAACTCGCGCTGAAGTCCAAAGAGGCTGCGCGCATGGGCGAGTCGCCCGAGGTCGAGGGGCTTCAACAAGCGGGTACGAAGCCCACGTGCCCGGGTGTTGATGTCGCCGAGGTAGATCGCCACGGTCAGCGCTCCTCCAGGCGTTTGTGGATTTCGATCGCGAGCGTCGGCGCCAGCCGATCCAATCGCGTCTCGAGAGTCGCGTCGACCCGAACACGGCCGGCCTTGCCGATCATCACGAATCCGCTGCCTGCGTCCTCTTCCACCTGTACGGTCACGCTCGGATTGGCTCGCAGCGCGTCGCGCAATGCAGGGGCCAACGCCTCTGGGCAACGCACGACCGTTTCCTCAGCCCCAACGAACAGCAGCGCGCGCTCGACTTCTTCCGCCAGGGTTGCGCGGTATGCGTCGCTCCCAATCGCGTCGGCAACCAGCGCGCGCGCCCGTTGCAGCACGCGTTCGACCACCCGGGTCTTGGCCACAAGCACGGCCCGCATCGCTTCGTGGCGCTCCGCTGCCACGTTTGCGCGCGCGTAGGTCCGGTACTCCTGTTCGTGACCGCCCAATACCGCAGTGCGCCGTTCCTCGATCGTCCGATCCGCGTCCGCGGCGATACGATCGGCGTCGGCCTTCGCCGCGCGCATGATCGCCTCAGCGGACTTTTCGGCTCGCTGACGGAGTGCTGCATCGAGATCCGAAGAGGGCATCGTCGGGTCAGCCTCCTCCTTCCAGCAAGATGAGAACCGAGATGACGAATCCGAGGATTGCGACGGTCTCGGGAATCGCGATCAAGAGCACGACCGTGACCGAGAGCTCTGGTTTCTCCGCCAACGCCGCCGCTGCTGCCGGGCCGATTCGTGACTGCGCCCACCCAGTCGCTAGGGCAGGTATCGCAATCGCCAAAGCTGCACTCAGATACGGGGCATAGTTTTCCATATCACGCACTCCTCTCCTCTGTTGCGCTCTCACGCGGGGACCAATGTCGAAAGGGCTGGTACTGAGAACCGCCCGGACTGAAGAACTTTCCGAAGAACTCCACATAGTGGAGTCGAAGCATGTGGATCGTGGGGCTGAAGATGCCGAGCGCGAAGTTGACCAAGTGGAACAACAACGCGCAGATCACGCCGACGACCACGCCCCCAAAGGCGTTCGTCATTCTATTCGCGACGACGGCCATCATCACGGATGCCGTCCCGACTGCCATGATGCGAGCGTAAGAGAGCACATTCCCGAGGGTCGAAATGAGCTCAACGGGAGCCAACACCCCTTCTGCGATCACGAGAACGGGTAGCGCCACGAGCGCGGCGATCACGAGCGGCGTGAAGAAGCGGTCCGGGAGCATGCCAGCAGCGGCCATGAGAGCGAACGCGATCAAGATCACCATCAACCCTGCCATGCCCCGGCCGAGGGCATGTCGCTTGTCTTTGCGGAACAGCGTTGCGGCGCCAACGAGCAGCCCGATGACGATGTGGACGACCCCGAGTGCCATGGCGAGCCCGAGAAAGGGGAAGAAGGCTTCTTCGCGGTTGAAGATGATCGGGTGGAGCCCGATCCGGTGGCCTAGATCGCCGAAGAGCTCCCCGTAGAGGAACCCGAATATGATGGTGAACAGCGCGCACGCGAGCCCAATCTCGGAGATCGAGCGCAACTTGCTGTGCGGCGCCGAGCGGAATCGAAGGATCAGTGAAAGGCTTGCGAGCATCAGGCCATAGCCGATGTCGCCGAGCGTGACCCCAAAGAACATCGGGAAGAAGACCGCGACGAACGGCGTTGGGTCTACCGTGCCGTACTTGGGCAACGGCATCATCTTGGTGATCGTTTCGAACGGCTGAAAAAGCCTGGGATTCTTCAGAACGACAGGGGCCGTCTCTGCCGACCACTCCTCCGATGAGATCTCCTCGACTTCGACGACGCCTCCGAACGTCTTGTAGAGGCGCTGCTCGAGCTCCGGCCGGGCGGCCCTCGGGATCCAGCCCTCGAGGACGAAGGCGCGCGGCGTGACGGCGGCTTTCTCCATCGCGTCAACCGTCGCGAGATGGTCCTCGACGTAGGCTCGAATACGTACGAGGTCGCGGCCACGTTCCCGTGCAATCCGATCGCGTTCCGTGTCGAGCTCCGCGAGGTCGTTCGGGAGCTCGGCCAGGCGCGTTTGCATGCGCTGAACGGCGGTGCCCACGGTTTGCCCCTCGAACTGATCAGGGAGTGAGAGCGACTGCACGCCAGCCTCGCTCAACAGAAGCTCGGCCTTGGCCCCGTTCTCCTTGGGAACGGCCAAGATCATTGCGGCTTCTCCGGACTCGGAGGGTTGACTCAGGAGCTCGAACCCATCTCCGAGGGTTTGACGAAGCGCCGCGCGAACCCGTCGAACCTCCTGCTCGCTGTCGTTCCGCAACACTAGGTAGAAGACGCGGATGCCGTCCAGATCTAGGCCGGATTCGCTGATCTTTCGGAATGTGGAAAAGAACGGACGGAACTTGAGAATCAGCGCGCGTTCTTCTTCGAGGTCTTGGCGCCTCGCTTCGAGAGCCTCGAGCTGACGGCGTGTGCGTCCGGCGATCAGTGCGGCGCGGGGCAGCGTGAGATCTTGGGTTGTGCCTTTGCTGTGTGCGCCTCCCCCTAGCAGCGAGATCGCGGTGTGGACGTCCTCGGCGACCTTGCGAACCCCTCGAACGTGGCGAGCCTGCTCGGGCGTGAGCCCAAGAAGCTGGAGTGACGCGCTTTCCTCGGGCTGGACCAGATGGACAAGGCCGAGGTCCTGAACTCTTCCGAGGGTGGGCTGCAGCTGTTCGATCGGTCCGAGCATTCGAACGCGTGACATGTTGAGGATCAAGACCGACCCCCCGACACTGGCCCGGCCACGCGCACCGCGACGTAGCGCGCCAGCTCCTCTATGCGTTGTTCATCGAGCGCCCCGAGCTCTTCGACCGTGCGCATCGCTTCTGCCCGGATGGCGGCGACGGCTTCCTCTCGCTCGCCAGCGATCAGTTCACGGAGCACCGCGCCCGCCGCGTCGAGCTCGGATTCGAATTTACGGATGCGGTCCTCGGCCTCGGCGTGCGCCAGCTCGACGAGTGCGCCGGCCTCGATTCTCGTCTGCCGGAGCATCGCATCGAGCTCGGTTTCGGTGTCGAGAAGCTGTTTCAGCTTGCCGTGCGCCGCCGAAGGACCGAGCTCGTCAACCTCTTTGCGATTCGCCGCCATGTCCAACCACTGGGCGCGAAACGTAGCAGACCTCGTGCTCGTTGTGTCGTCGTTATGCGGTGTTCGTTCGCCGTGCGAGGCCGAGGACGAACGCTCCGGTCAGTGTCATCGCGCCGGCTGCCCAAAACGCAGCGCTGTAGTCCCATTGGGCGGCGGCCCAGCCGAGGGCAAACGCAAAAAATGCGTGTCCCCCGTTGAACGCGCCGTGAATGATCGACACCACCATGCCGCGGGACGTTGCGTCCGCGCGCTCGATCGCCAGCGCTGTAAGGGCAGGATACGCGATGCCATGTCCGAGCCCCATCATCGCGCCGATCGCGAATAGGTGCTCGGGGCCGAGGATGCCAAGCATCGGCGGCACGGCTGCGTACAAGACCAGGGCCACGATCGACGAGCGAAGCACGCCGAACCGGTCAATCAGGCGGCCGCCCGCGAGCCGAACGGTCAAGGCAACGATGGCGAAGCCGATGAAGAAGCTTCGAACCTCGGTGACGCCGAGTTCGAGGGCAAACGGCTGGTGTAGGGTGAATAGCGCCGTGAACCCTGCGGTCATGAGGATCGTCGTGCCATACACGCGAAGCAGCGGAGCGCTGAGCACGGGGATTCGAATGTCTTGTTCCCGCGGCGCGTGTCGCACGGGTTCCCGGATGCGCGTGCTGAGCAGGGCTGCGAGGAGGCCAGCGCTCGCGCTCGCAGCGAACACGTACTTCCATCCCATGCTTGCAGCGAGGATTTCCGCGATCGTCGGGGAGATGGCGTTCATCCCGAGATTGGCCGCCCCGAACAATCCGAGCGCTTCGGCCATGCGGTCGCTCGGCGCGATGTCGGCGGTCATCGTGCCGGCCGAGTTGAAGCCCATCACCATGCCTACGCCCCAGCACATCTGCGCGAGGTAGAGCAGGGGGCCTTCGTGATCGACGAACAGGTAGAGCAGGCCGGTCAGCATGAGCATGATGTTGCCGGCCATGAGCCAGGGGCGCCGGCCGTAGCGGTCGACCAACCAACCGACCAGCGGCGTCACGATGACGGCAGTTATTCCTTCGATGGCGACAGCGCGCCCGATCGCGGCTGCGTCCATGCCGAGCTCAGCGGCGAAGAACTTCGGGAGGATCAAATAGAACGACCACGAGAACCCGAAAAACGAGACCGCCCCGAGCAACACGAGGAACTCACGCGAGAGCAAGCGCGTGCTCTGCCGGGGCTCGTTCTCATGATTGGGCGTCGGCACCGAAACGTCTTTAGCACCCAAATTCGCCCGTGCTTCAGAGTTTCACGTCCGGGGCTGCGGGCTGGGAAAGCAAGCCCGATGCTGGTAGTGTCGTCCGACGTTCTTCGTCTGGCTTAGCTGCGAATCCCGTTGCGCCAATCCTTGGGGGCCGAATGCGTGTTGCTGATGTCATGAGTAGCAAGCTGGTGACGATTGAGCCCAACGCACCGGTGTCCGAGGTGTTCCGAATGGCATCCGCGTACGGCGTACAGCACTTGGTCGTGACCGAGGGGCAGCTACCCGTCGGCGACGATCTTGGTGAATCGGACTAGTGCGTGCGTTTCTCACCGGCGCGAGCGGTACGGTAGGTCGAGAGGTTGCTCGCGCCCTCGTTGGGCGTGGGGTCGAGGTCCGGGTTGGCGCGCGCGCGACCAGCGCCCTCGAAGAAGTATTTGCCGCCGTCCCTGATGTCGTCCCGCTCGATTTCGAAGACGCCGTGGTCGAGCCAGGGTTGTTCGAAGGCATCGACGCCTTCTTCTTCATGACTCCGCTCATCGAGGATCAGGTCCCCAAGTCGCGGCGCGTGCTCGCAGCGGCGGTTGAAGGCGGGGTGGCGCACATCGTTCGCTTGTCGTCTCGCTCGGCCGGCTGGGACGAGAACTCCGAGCTTCGGGCGTGGCATCGCGACATCGAAGAAGCAACGCGCGAATCCGGAGCGACGTGGACCATCCTTCGCCCCTGCTCGTTCTTCCAGAACTTCATTCGCTACCAGGCCGAGGCGATTCGCGGCATGTCATCGATCATCCTCCCGCAAGGGAACGGATTGATCTCGTACGTCGATGCAGTGGATATCGGTGACGCGGCCGCCGAGTGCATGCTCGATCGGACCAGGCATCGGGGGCAGAGCTACACGCTTACCGGAGGCCGAGCGTATGGGGCGAAAGGGGTCGCGGCCGAGATCGGCCGTGTGATTGGGAAACCTCTGACCTACATCAGCATCGAAGAGGATCAGGCCAGGGAGATGATGCTGCAAGCCGGTACACCCGCGTGGCTCGTGGAAGCCGGCTTGGCGGTGTTCGCCCACGCGAAAGCCGGCGGCGAGGCGGCGGTGGATCCGGCG
>JBATLA010000708.1:0-4677 GCA_049669945.1 Polyangiales bacterium
GTGACGATGATGCCCGTGATGCCGAGCGCGAGAGCCATCAGCAGCACGCCCGCGATGATGGCGTTACGGACCTTTCGGTCCTCTGCCTTGGCCAACTGCTCGAGGTCGCTCGCCGTGTCCGGATCGAGATCCGGCTGCGCGGCGATTTGCGCCGTGAACGCCTCGGTCTGGCCCTTCGAGAAATCGTAGGCCACGTAGCCGAGGACGCTCGCCACGGCGATGGTGACCAACAGAACCATACCCGTGTACTTCAGCTGGAAACGCCGATCGAGCAGGTAGTTCTTCACCTTGCGTTGTTTCTTGTCCCCCATCGCGTCACTCACTTCCTACGCTCATCGCTCGTCACCGGTCAAAGGCTTCCTCGCGCTTTCGCCGCATTGAAGACGGTGGGCAGACGGCGAAGGGCGCCCACGAACGCGCCTTGAATCGCTTGCTCGGCAGTCTCGGAGCTGTAGCGGCCGGTCGCAGTCGCTGCCCCGCGCAGCATGCCCCTCATGTCCCGGCCCGGGTTCGACAAGACGATGATCGAGACCACCGCCCTCACCCCGGCCCCCTTCGGTTCGAGTGTCACCACGGAGCTTTCGAGATGAAACCCGTTCAACCCACGCCGAACGATCTCCGCCTTCACACCGGCAGGGCTGAGGTCGTCCGGGGCTAGCTCGACGCCTTCGAGCTGAATCAATTGCTCGGAGAGAAAGATGCGGGCGTCGAAGAGCATCTGCCGGGAGACGCGTTCGGCCTTTGCCCCGGGCATTCCAACCGCCACCAAGTACTCGGGAGCTCCGGGACCGCGCTGGCGTTCCCCGATTGCTTCCAGCGTCTCGACGGCTTCAAGCGCCGCCCTTCTCACCGACTTGTTACGGTCCTTGGTCGCCCGCGCGACGGCCTCGAGCGACTGCTTGGACTCCAGGCGCCGAAGCGAGGTAATCGCCGATACCCGCACGGCCGGATGCTTGTCGCGAACGGCGCGTTCGAGCGCGCTCACCGAACTTGGCGTCCGCTCGAGCTGTCCCAGTGACAAAGCCGCCTGGGCCCGCACACGGAAGGCGTCGGAGGTTCGGAGCAAGCGGACCAGGTAGTCCTCGCGACCGTTGGCATGGGCGGTGCTCGACAATAGGAGCGCGCCAATGACCAGCAGTCGCCAACAGTGCCATCGGCCGATGTGCCCCTTCAAGTGCTCCCGCCCTTCCCCAGGTTTCCAGTATCACAGGTGCAGAACCGGCACGGCAAACGATTCGACAAGGCGGCCGCGTTGACTGCCCGGTGCTGGCCTCTCTATATTCCGTCCGTCCCAACGACCAATCGGGGGGTCATTCAGAGGTCGAATGGAACAACTGAAGCAACTAGATTTAACCAACCCTAACATCCTCGCCGCCATCGCCGCGGTCGCCGCGCTGATCTTGATCGGCATCATCATCGGGTTCGTTCGGGGGCGAAAGAAGCGCGCTCCCGAAGAAGCGCCGCCTGCGGCGCCTCCCGAAGCGCTCGAAGCAGAGCGGCCGAAGATCGAGGTCCCAGAACCGCCCGAGGCCACCGCCGAACCGACGCAGCCGATTCAGATCGAAGACCTGGTGCCGGGAGTGGCCCCGGAGCCGCTGCCCACGCTCATTCCCGAGCCCACGGTCGTTCCTCCGCCGAGGCCGCCTGCCGACCTCGGGGCATTCCGAACCGGCCTGAAGTCCACGCGTGGCAACCTGATTTCCCGTCTCGCAGGCGTCTTCCGCAAAGGGCGCGAGCTCGACACCTCGATTCTCGAGGAGGTCGAGGAGGTGCTGATCACCGCCGACGTGGGCGTGCATACGACGGAGCGGATTCTCGAAGCCCTTCGCGCGAAGATGGCGAGCGGCGAGCTCGGTTCAGCAGACGAGGCCTGGGCTGCGATTCGCGAGGAGTCGCGGACCATCCTCGCCGCGAGCGGTGGCGGCCTCGCGCTCAAACAAACGCCGACCGTCGTCCTCGTGGTTGGCGTCAACGGCGTCGGGAAGACCACGACCATCGGCAAGCTCGCAAGCCGTTTCGATCGGCAGAACAAGAGCCAACTCCTTGCCGCAGGCGACACGTTCCGCGCGGCAGCGGTCACCCAACTCGAGGTCTGGGGCCGTCGCGTCGGTTGCGAGGTCGTGAAAGGCAAGGATCGTGCGGATCCCGGCTCGGTGATCTTCGACGCCATTCAAAGAGCCAAGGACGAAAACATCGACGTCGTGATCGCCGACACCGCGGGGCGCCTCCACACCAAGGTGCCGTTGATGGATGAGCTCAAGAAGCTCGGGCGCACGGTCGAGAAGGCGCTTGGCCGCCCGGCGGACCACGTGCTCTTGGTCCTCGACGCGACCACTGGCCAGAACGCCATTCAGCAGGCGCAGCTCTTCAAAGACGCCCTGCCTGTGAGCGGGATCGTCCTCACGAAGCTAGACGGGACGGCCAAAGGCGGCGTCATCCTCGGCATCGTCGACCGGCACCAAGTGCCCATCGAGTTCATTGGCGTCGGTGAAAGGGTCGAGGATCTGAAGGCGTTCGACACCGAATCCTTCCTAGAAGCCCTATTCGAGGCGCCGGAGGATCTCGAATCCTCGCCCGAAGCGGCAAACGCCGGCTAACTCTCCGCGAGTACGCCACTTTCATCCAAAATCGCCTCACGATTTGGTAGTGCGATATTCGCCATGGTATAGTCTTGTGGTCCGATTGGAAACGGACACTTGTTACGTGATTTCAGCGAGTTGCCAAGGTGGGGGCCGGGGCACTCGGGGGGGGAAGGCCAGAGGCCGATGCGATTTTTTGGGGGGATTGCGCTACTCACGGCGGCGCTGTGGCTGACGCTGCCGACGGCGGCCCGGGCCCAGATGGAGTTCTCCCTCGACGAAGTCGACGAGGAAGAATCCAAGCCGGCGAAGAAGCAGGAGAGCCAGGGCGATCTCATCGAAGAGCTCGCCGCGGGTGATGACACTGTGGACAACGCTCCGGTGGAGCCTGCACCTCAGCGCGAAGAGTTCGCCGAGGAGATCTACGCGGTCCAGCAAATCTATGCGCTTCGTCTGAAGCGCCTGGAGCTGGCGCCGTCCGCGGCCTTCACGCTGAACGACCCGTACCTCAAGCGGTACGGGCTCGGCTTTGCGATGAACTATTGGTTCACCAACGTCTTGGCGTTGGGCGTCAACTTCAACTGGTACGATTGGGGCACGAACCCGCTCACCCGCGGCACCGACATCGTCCCGCGGGTCCAGGACCAGTTTCGACTGGGCGTGCCGATCAACGATTGGCAGTTCGGCCTCTGGGCAAACTTCACCTACGTGCCCTTCTACGGGAAGTTCAAAGTCCGCAAGAAGATCTTTCAGTGGGACGCTTACCTCATCGGTGGCGTCGGCCTGATGCGCACGCAACCGATTCCGGTCTTCGACCCCGAGGTGCGAACCTTCGGCTGGGAGACCAACGTGGCGTTCAACGTCGGCGCTGGATTGCGCATCTTCCTGACGCGCTACCTCACCTTCTTCACCGAGTTCCGCGCCTACATGTGGCCGGACAAGTTCGAAAACACCCGCGTCGATCCGGGCGACCGCCAAGACTCGTCGACCTGGCTTCAGTCGGGCTCGACCTTCGTCGCCAACACGTCGATTCAGATCGGCCTCACGCTGTTCCTTCCCATCAAGTTTGAATACAGGCTGCCCAAATGATGTTGCCCGGACGACAGACGCTTTTGCGATTCAGCTTGGTAGCGGCCTTGGCGCTCAGCTTCGTGATGGCCGAAGGATTTCGGGGCGACAACACGGTGAGCGCGCAAGACGTGCAAGTGAGTGGGCCGCTGGCTGGCGCTCCATCGGTCATGAACCAGCGCTTGTGGCGTGACATGCGTCTGCATGTCGAGCCCTTCTTCGCGTTCACCATCGCGGACGAATACTCGCGGTCGCTCATCGTCGGCGGCGAGCTTCGCTTCCACTTCCTCGATTGGCTCGGCATCGGCGGATGGGGCGGCTACTCGGTCGCCACGCTCGACACGAACCTCACGAAGGAGATCCGCGACAAGGGCGTGACAACCAACGCCAACCGCTTGGACCTCCCGTCGCGTGAGAACTATCCCGAGCAGGTCGGACGGCTCAACTGGTGGTCCGGGGTCGAGCTCCACTTCGTGCCTTTCCGCGGCAAGCTGGCGATGTTCCAGAAAGTCTTCGTCGATGCTGACATCGACGTCTTCGTCGGCGCCGCCTTCGTCGGGGTCGAGGAGCGCGCCGATGCGGTGGGCCAACCGGCACCGGGTGCAGTGACCTTCTGTGAGATTGCCGGAAATCCGGTCGACACCGGTTGCCTCGAAAGCCAGACGACCCGCTCGAAGCGAACCGCGATCGCGCCATCCTTCGGCATCGCCTTCAACGCGTTCTTCAAAGAGTTCGTCGGCATCGCGCTCCGCTGGCGCGGTATCCCGTTCAAGTACAACACGAGCGGCACCGACAACAACGGGGACGGCCAAATCAACAGCGACGATCGGCTGCGACAGTTCAACAACATGTTCAGCGTCGGCGTGATCTTCACGCTGCCGCCGAAGATCAAGACCACGCACTGAAGCGCTGACGCTCAACCCTGACGCTGACGCTGACGCTGACGCTGACGCTGACGCTGGCACTGACGCTGACGCTGACGCTGACGCTGACGCTGACGCTGACGCTGACGCTGACGCTGACGAAAGGG
>JBATLA010000709.1:0-1927 GCA_049669945.1 Polyangiales bacterium
CCGTAGATCCAAGCCACGGCGATGTGGACTGGCACGATGAGGACGAGAATCGCGGCCAGCAAACGATGGAACCCTCGCCAAGACTGAAGCAGAGAGGACGCACCCACCGCGACCACCTCGCGGGTCGCGTACTTGCGTACTGCACGCTTCGCCTTCCGAAAGCGGCGGCGCTCCTTGGGCTCCAACACCGTGTGAACCGGAGCGTCTTCAATGACGTAGCTGACGAGAAAGCCGCGTGAGCGCGCATCTCGCACCCACTTGGGCACGGCGGCAAGCTTCATCAGAAGGAACTGGTGGGTATCGACGCGTGTCACCTCGTGAATCGCCAGTGCATGGTGGACACGGGCGCTGCAGCCGGGCACGAGCGCGTCGAGCGAGCCGAGCGCTTCCTCGAGCGCCGCGCGATCGGGTTGCGGAGTCAGGGCGTAGAGGTAGCGACCCGCAATCCCCGTGACCACGACGACGCCGAGGCTTGCTGCGGTCACGACCGCGATCGGTGTGCGGAACTGGAACGCGGAGTGAAAGAGGATGAGAAGCGAGCCGACCAAGCCGGTCAAGACGTGGAGGTTCAGCCAAGTCGCCATCGAGCCGAGAGAGAAGCGCGCGAGTCGCCGCCGGGCGAGGTAGAGAAGATTGGCGAGGATGAGAACGGTGCCAATGATCCCGTAGCCGTGTCCGACGAGGCCGCCCGGCCGGAGCGCCTCGTAGTCGACGTGCTCGACCCGCGATTGCATGTCGGACAGATAGAAGTCACCGCCGAAGAGCCAAAGCACGTACGCCAGCGTCAGCATCGCGAGCACGACGCCTAAGATCGCAACGCGCCCCCTGCGGCGCTTTGTCCTTCCTTGTTTCCCCGGGCCCACGATCCCCCTGTGGACGGCAGCTTCCTGCCTTCCAACATACTAGACTCTGAGCGTGGCGGAACGCTAGAATTCACACCAAAGGGCGAATTTATGACTACTTGGGCGGCGCTGGCGGTGCTTGTCGCCGTAGCGCTGATGCTCAGCCTTTTCTGGCGGGGCAAAGAGCAGGCACAAACCGAATCGGGGCGGAGAGAGCTCGAAGAGCTTCGGGCGATGGGCGACATCCTCCCAGCCAGCATTCACCCGCGTATCGATCCGATCCGCTGCATCGGCTCGGGTGCGTGCGTGTACGCGTGCCCGGAGAAGAGCGTGCTCACGGTCGTCAACGGCCGCGGCGTGCTGACGAACCCGCTCGGTTGCATCGGGCATGGGGCTTGTGCATCGGCTTGCCCGGTTCAGGCGATCAGTTTGGTGTTTGGCACCGCGAAGCGAGGCCTCGAGCTGCCACAAGTCGACCCCGACTTCCAAACCAATCAGCCGGGGGTGTACATCGTCGGTGAGCTCGGCGGCATGGGACTGATTCGGAACGCGGTGTCCCAGGGGCGCCAAGCGGCCGACCACATCGTCGGAGGGGAACGCCGAGGACGAGGGGAGACGCTCGACGCCTTGGTGGTTGGCGCGGGTCCGGCGGGAACGAGCGCCACCCTACGGCTGATGGAGGCAGGGCTGCGAGTTCTGCTACTCGAACGTGAAGCGTTTGGTGGGACGATCACGCACTACCCCCGTGCCAAGGTCGTCATGACGGGGTCACTCGACTTCCCAATGTACGGCCGCGTCTCCAAAAGGAAGATGAGCAAGGAGCAGCTCGTGTCTTTGTGGGAAGACATCCGGAAGAAGACCGGCTTGCGAGTCGCCGTGGGTGAGCTCGTCGAGAAGATCGAGCGCAGAAGCGACGATTCCTGGCTGGTGACGTCGACCGGCGGCGTTTTCGAAGCGGCGAACGTTCTCCTGGCGCTTGGTCGGCGAGGCTCGCCGCGCAAGCTCGGGGTGCCCGGCGAGGAGCACGCCAAAGTCGCCTATCGAGTCATCGAACCCGAGGTGTTTCGGGACCAGCAGGTGTTGGT
>JBATLA010000710.1:0-2131 GCA_049669945.1 Polyangiales bacterium
TCGCGGACTTTCTTGGATTTTTGGAGTTCGTCTGACATTTCAGCTTCCTCAAATTTATCCGTGGAAAGCCGATCTTGTCAAGGCGGGCGCGCACATCGCGGCGCTGATAGGCTTCCCCCCTCCACCATGATGCCACCCCCCGTCGAGGAACGCCGCTTTGTGTCATTTGATGGCACTGAAATCGCCTATCAGGCCGTAGGCCAGGGGCGTCCAATTCTGCTTTGCAACGGTCTTGGGGGGAGCTGGGAGGCCTGGTCGCACCAAATCCAGTATTTCCGAGACCGATATCGGCTCCTTTGCTGGGACTACAGGGGCCTCTATGGCTCTGCGGCGCCGCGAGACCCTACGGCGCTTGCCATCGCGGATCACGCTCGCGACGCCCTGCACCTGCTCCGGGAGGAAGGCGAGGACCGGGCGGCGGTGGTCGGATGGTCGATGGGCGTGCAAGTGGCACTCGAGATGTTCCGGGCAGCCCCGGACATGGTCGCGTCGCTCGCCA
Organism: Polyangiales bacterium; assembly: GCA_049669945.1. GTDB lineage: Bacteria > Myxococcota_A > Polyangia > Polyangiales > Houyiibacteriaceae > SG8-38. Next base: position 500 of record JBATLA010000710.1, read on the forward strand.
TGGTGAACGGCGTTGCAGGTAGGCCTTGGGACTACGTCTTCAACCTCAATCTCGTCGGACGCCTGCTGCCGCCGTTTCTGAGGGGGCTGCGCTCGATGCCTCGGGCGATCGAGTCCACGGTCCGGCAGGCGACCAGGCTTCCGGATCCCGGCGCGTGGGTGAAGCTGGTCGGGTTGGCCGCTCGAACGTTCGATGATCAGCTGGCCAGCGAGGTCATCGAGAAGTTCCGCATCCTCGACATGGACATGTTCATTCGCCTCCTGGAGCGCATGGGCGAGCACGACGGCTGGGACCTGTTACCGATGCTCGACGTGCCGGTTCTGATCGTTGCCGGGTCTAGAGACGTCTTCACCCCGCGGTCAGCGGCCGAACGCATGGCGCGCCGCACTCGCGGGTCGGAGGTCATGATCATCCCCGGTGCAACACACTACGCGCCCCTCGAGTACCCAGAGATGGTCAATCTGAGGCTCGAGAAGTTCTTCCGAGAGCGCGGCTATCAGGCCTCCTCAGGGGGGGGCGGTTGACGGGATTGGGACGAGCCGCTAGCGATCGACAGCCATGATTCTCGTAATCGACAACTACGATTCGTTTACCTACAACCTCGTGCAGTATCTGGGCGAGCTCGGGGCAGAGGTCGTGGTGCAGCGCAACGATGCGGTTTCGGTCGATGAGATCCGTGGACTTGCGCCGAGTGGCGTGCTGATCAGTCCGGGACCGGGCAGACCAGAAGAAGCCGGAATCAGCCTCGAGTTGATCGCCGAGCTCGGTGCGAGCATTCCGATCTTCGGCGTGTGCTTGGGCCACCAGAGCATTGCGCAGCATTTTGGAGCGTCGATCGTGCGGGCCGATCGCCTCATGCATGGACGCACCTCTCCGATCCTCCACGAGGGAGCAGGTGTGTTCACCAACCTGCCAAGCCCACTCACGGCGACTCGGTACCACTCGCTGATCGTCCAACGCGACACGGTGCCCGCTGAGCTGGAAATCACCGCGTGGACCGAAGAGGACGAGATCATGGGCATCCGGCACAAGGAGCTGCCGATCGAAGGCGTCCAGTTTCATCCGGAGTCGTTTCTCACGGAACACGGGCACACGCTGATCGGAAACTGGCTGTCGTCGCTCGGCGCGGGCGGCACGGCATGATCCGCGAGGCGATCAAAGCGGTCGTCGCGGGTAGGGACTTGTCACCGAGCGAAGTCGAGGGGGCGATGGACACCATTCTCTCCGGCGAGGCGACGCCGGCGCAGATCGCCGCCTTCGTCGTTGCGCTGCGGATGAAAGGCGAATCGTCGGACGAAATCGCCGCCGCCGCACGTTCACTTCGTAAGCATTGCGAATCGATCGCGCCGAACGTCGACGGTCCGCTCCTCGACACTTGTGGGACCGGTGGCGACGGTCTCCATACGTTCAACATCTCGACGGCCTCGGCGATCGTGGCGGCCGCGTGTGGCGTGTCGGTTGCCAAGCACGGCAACCGGGCGGTGTCGTCCAAGGCGGGAAGCGCCGACGTGCTCGAGGCGCTCGGGGTCCGCATCGATCTACCCGCCGAGGCCGTGCAGCGTTGCATCGAAGACGTCGGGATCGGATTTCTTTTCGCGCCGAGTCACCATGCGGCGATGCGTCACGCCGCAC
>JBATLA010000711.1:0-3397 GCA_049669945.1 Polyangiales bacterium
ACGGATGGTGGCGCCTGTGGCGCGACTATTCGTACTCTCTGGTCTAGCAGGCCGAGCACGCGATCAAGCTCTGGCGGGATCTCGGCGTCGTCGAGGCCGATCTCTTGGGACACGACTACGGCAGCAGTGTGGTGACCGAGCGCTGGTGCGCCACAGTGCTGGATGCGCTGTCAGTCGAGCCGGCCTAGGCCGGCGACGGTCACTCGCTCAGGACGTCGAACACAACGAATTCACCGAGCGCATGCCGCGTTTGGCGCAACGTGGGTCGGATCTTCCTTTCTTGGTCCTTCTTCCTCTCTGCCCCGGGCCATATGTAGATTATACCTACATAAAGCGGCAGGATTATCTGAATAGCCGACAGTTTGTTCAAGCCACATATCTCCTGGTGTTACTCGAAGGGAGATCCGCCATGATTCGTAGGGAAGCCGAAGGTCGCTTGGTCGCACTCATCGCCGTGGCGCTGGCCGTCGCCGCGCAGTCAGCGGTAGTAGGAAGCGTTGCCAACGGTGACACGGCTCGGAGCGGGTTCATGATCCCTGGGCTCGTCGCGGCAGAGCCGTTCGGGGTTCGTCTTCTCGACGACGTGCTGACGGTCCCCAATCTAAGTGCGGCGGCCACCACCGCCGTGTCCACTGATGGGCTTAAGGGTCGATTCGAAGTTGCTGACATCTCCACCGAGGGCGAGCTCCAGCCGCAGTTCCGAGACTCGCGATTCCACTGGCCCCACAACCTCGACCCGAGCGGCGCTCCGATCGAGCTTCGCCAAGAACACCTCGCCCCCCTCGTACGGCTGGTGTTCTAGGTGATTGTGGAACCCGACACAGAAACGGAGAGGCCTTCGCTAGCGACTCAGCTCGAGAGTCTAGCCTGGTTTATCAAGCGGGTTCGCAAGGAGCGCGACGTCACCCAGAGCCAGCTCGCGGTCGAACTCGGCATCACGCCTGAGGAAGTTGCGGAAATCGAAGGCGGCGTCACATGGCCGACCTTGCCGCAGTTCCTCTCGATCCTAGAGGCTCTCGATCTTCGCCGTTGGGATCCGACCGACCCTGTCAACGTCGTCCACATCCTTCGGAGCGAGCGAAGCCTTCGGAGGCTCGGGCTGCTCGAATGGATGCTGAGCTTGACCGACGATGAGATGACCTTGTTCGCGACCCGTGGGTACGAGGCTGTCGAGCTCAGTCGGGCGCTCGGCGTACTCCAGAACAAGAAGCTTCCCAACGCCGGAGAGCCTCTCCCGCTCCTCTTTCCAGAGAGGCTTTCGGGGTTTCGGCACCTCGCCCAGTCCGAGGAGGACTAGCCGCGTCCGCGGCGGCCGCTCTCGCGCGTCAGTGCTGAAGGATCTCCCTGACGAGCGGATTGGGAAAACGACGGCTCTGGGTAATTGCGTAGAAGCTCTCCCGGATCTCGGGGATCTTGCAGCGCTCGACTAGGGTTCCGTTGTCCAGCTCGTCTCTGACGACGACCGGCGGCACGAGCGCGAGGCAGTTGCTGTCGCGCGCGAAGAGGCGAAGCATGGCCATATCGTCGATCTCCGCGAGAATCGTGGGGCGAACTCCGGCAAGCTCCATCAATCGGTCGAACGCGACGCGCACGTCGCTATCGAGGCTTGGAACCAAGATCGGCGACGACTCGAGGTCCTCTGGAAAACGAAGCAGAGCTTCGCCCCGTACCGGAGGGCCCACAATGCTCACCGGTTGCTCCTGCAGAAGGTGGCTATGCCATGAGGTCTTCGCGTCGCGTGCCGCCGGTTGGTTTGCGAGAACGAGATCCACGGCATGCGCCTCGAGCTGAGACAAGAGCTCGCGCATGGTCCCCGATCGGACGACGACCTCGACCTCAGGGCGACCGATCAACGGACGAAGCAGCGCGATCTGAAAGTTGCGGGACAGCGTGGTGATCGCGCCGACTCGAAGCACTTCCTGCCGTGTATCCGAACGTCCTCCGAGCGTGCTGATCAGCTCCTCTCCCGCCTCGAACACCGTGTCCGCATAGTCGAGCGCGATTCGCCCTGCCTCGGTCAGCTTCAACCCTCGCCCCTCACGCTCGAAGAGCGCGTGGCCAAGCTGGCTTTCGAGCTTCTTGATCTGTGTCGAAAGCGCCGACTGCGACACGTTGAGGTGCTTGGCCGCCTCGGTGAGCTTCCCCTCGTGGGCGACCGCCCGGAAGTAGCGCAGGTGGTGGTAGTTCAGATCCGTCATTCAATAGTTCTAATATAAAGAACGAAAGTTTCCAAACTTTGTATTTTACAGAAGACAGTTCGAGCCCTAGTTATTCCTAGCCTTCGAGGAGAATTATGCCGAACTGGACACACAATCTGATTTTTCTGGCCCCACTCGCCCTCATCGTGGTGGGCCTCATCCCCTCTCAGCAGGCCGATCGCCGGCCCAAGGCCATGCTGCGCCTGGCGCGGGGCGCATCGGCCTTCGCCCTCGGCCTCGCCCTGATCACGACCCTGGTGTTCTTCATTGGCGGTGACATGACTCCGGCTCACGGGCTCGTCCTCGGGGCAGGGGGCGTCGGGATCACCCTCTATTACGACGCGCTCTCGGCGGTGATTTCACTCCTGGTGTCCTTCGTCGGCGCGATCGTCATCACCTACAGCAAGAACTACCTCGACGGCGACCCGGGGCAGGGCCACTTCATCAAGTGGCTGTGCCTGACCCTGGCGGCCGTGCTCACCCTCACCATCTCTGGCAATTTTCTGCAGTTCACGCTCGCCTGGGTCGCGAGCAGCCTCTGCCTTCATCAGCTTCTCGTCTTCTACCAGGATCGCCGAGCCGCGCGGCTTGCGGCCCGTAAGAAGTTCATTGCAAGTCGGCTTGGCGACCTCTGTCTCATCTCGACGATGGCGCTGGTCTACTACGTCTTTGGAAGCCTCGACTTCGATGTCGTATTCACCAAGGCGAACGCTCTTGGCGATGCCGCCACGCTCCCACCTCAGATCCACGTGATCGCGATGCTCCTCGTCGTCGGCGCGATGCTGAAGTCGGCGCAGTTTCCGTTTCACGGCTGGCTCACGGAGGTCATGGAGACACCGACACCGGTGTCGGCGCTTCTTCATGCCGGCATCATCAACGCGGGAGGCTTTCTCATCTTACGCTTGAGCGACATGGTGTCGCTGTCCGTGCCGGCTCTCGAAATGCTGGCGATGGTCGGGGGCTTCACCGCCCTGTTCGCCTCGGTGGTCATGTTGACGCAAACCAGCGTCAAGGTCTCTCTTGCCTGGTCCACGATTGCGCAGATGGGCTTCATGATGCTCCAGTGCGGGCTCGGCGCCTTCTCCGCCGCCGCGCTGCACATCGTGGCTCATTCTCTACAATGCGCACGCCTTCCTATCCGCGGGCAGTGTCGTCGACATCTCCCGCGCCTCCTGGGTCGCGCGCCCGCACGGCAAGCC
>JBATLA010000712.1:0-2464 GCA_049669945.1 Polyangiales bacterium
GCGCGCCCCAAGCGAGCTCCTTCAGTGCGCCCCAAGCGAGCCTCCTCGTGGCCAAGCCGGGCGCCTTCAACCCGCCAGCCTGTCGCCGCAGCGATTCGCCACAACGACGAGAGCCTGACGCCAGCCCCGGATGACCCGCCGACGCGGCCCAACGCGCTGCTCGAAGACTACGACGGCTTCGACGAGCCCGAAGAGAACACGCAAGTCAAGCACGTTCCGCAATCGCTTCTCGAAGCCTCGGCACCGGTGGCACAGGGAGAGCAAACCCACTTCCGCGAGGTGTTCGACCAGTTCGTCGCGACGCAGAAGGAGTGCGGTGCGCCTGTGAGCGGTCTGACATTCGACAAATTCGTACGCAAGCTTCATGCCGCCCGCGACCAAGTCATGAAGCGCCACAACGCTTCGCAGGTCCGTTTCACGGTGTACGTCAAAGAAGGCCGCGCCGCGCTCAAAGCCAGTCCGGTCAAGCAGTGAGTTGACCGCCCGCGAGCGCGGCTCTACCTTGAACTCTGGTCCCTCTGTCGTTGCAGGTGAGGAAGGAGTGAGAATCCCTGACTAGGTCGAATAGGGAGCTAACAGCGAACGTGGTGTGCGGACCCGGCTAGCGTCATCGGGGGGCCTAAAGCGTTCGGCATCGGTTCCCACCTACTAGTAAACGTAGGGGTTCGACTCAACATACATCCCACGGCAACGATGGTCAGGACTGCTTATGAAGCCCCGTGCGCCGACGCTTCGCGTCAGCAACGGGGCTTCCGGGCTTAAGCGTCAGCGAGGACTTACCGATTGGGCACGGGCCTAGCAAATCCTCTACGCCGAAAGCATGAGGTCGTGCGGAGCTCTCGTCGCGGCGGCTGCGCTCCGAGAGTTCGCTCAGGACGACGAGATCCCCGACGACGCCAGCCTAGCGGAGCTCCAAACGCTCCGCGAAGCGCTGTTCGGGGAAAACAGCTACTGAATCGGCGCGGTGAGGCGGGCCACGCGGACGCCCAAGCGGAAGTACCAGGGCTTGAGGTCGTACTCCCCGTTCTCCATCAGGCGCGAGCGTGCGAAGTCGGCTTCGAACATCTTCTCGACTTCGGTGACGAGATCTGGGTCCGCAATCGCGGCAGTGATTTCGAAGTTGAGACGAAAGGATCGATTGTCGAAGTTCGCAGTGCCAATGGTCGCAACGTCATCGTCGATCAACATCGCCTTCTCGTGGAGGAAACCGTCTTGGTAGCGATAGAACTTGGCCCCAGTTCGACCGGCTTCGTCGAAATAAGAGTACGCGGCTAGGTAGACCAACAGGTGATCGGGTTCGTCCGGTATCAGGACGCGGACGTCCACGCCGCGAAGACCCGCAATCTGCAGCGCGACGATGACCGAGTGATCCGGGACGAAGTACGGGCTCGCGATCCAAATGCGCTCTCGGGCCGAGTTGATCGCATGGACGAACATCAGGTTCGCGGTTTCGAGGTCATCAGCCGGGCCGGTGGGAATGATCAGCACGCGCGCGTCGCTTCCGTCCGGAGCCGGACGAGGGGTCCAACTCAACTTCGGGGTGGACTCGGTGGCCCAATGCCAATCTTCGAAGAACGAGAGTTGCGCTTTCAGCACGGCAGGCCCCTCGATGCGCACATGGGTGTCACGCCAATGGCCAAACTTCGGATCTTTGCCGAGGTACTCATCGCCCACGTTGTGCCCGCCAATCCATGCCACCTGCCCATCCGTGACGACGATCTTTCGGTGATTGCGAAAGTTGAGTTGGAAACGGTTCCGCCGCCCCTTCCGCGTGTTGAACTCGTTGACTTCCGCACCAACGTCTCGAAGCTCTTGCTTGTAGCTTTCCGGTAGAGCATGGCTGCCGATTTCATCGTAGAGGAACAAGACTCTCACGCCCTCTTTCGCTTTGGCGATGAGGTGCTCTTTCAACGCGCGCCCGAGGCCATCGTCGTGGACGATGTAGAACTGGACGAGCACGTACTCCTTGGCAGCATCGATGCCTGCTAGAATGCTGTCGAAGGTCGCGTCCCCGTCGATCAGGAGGTCCACCTTGTTGCCGCGGAGCACGGGCATCCCGGCCAAGCCCTCGGCAGCGCTGACGGCCTCGATCTGGTCGGCTTTGGGCACGCGATACGGCGCTACGATTTCGATCGCCTGACGCTCAATTGCCTCGCTACGATCGTCGGTGTTGCGCCGCGCGACCACGTAGCCTTCGAACTTGCTCCGCCCAAGCACCCAATACGCCGGCACGGCCAAGTAAGGGAACGTGTTGAGCGTCACGGCCCAAGCGATCGCGCCCTGCGATGTTCGCGTACTCATGATCGAGTGAATCGAGGACACGAAGCCAAGCACGTGAAACAGCACCACCAACGTAGCTATGACCATCTTCCTCCTCCGTGTGCTCCTACCCGAGTCTGCGCCGCCCATGTGAAGACCCTTCGTACAGGCGTGCGAGTCGGCTGTCTACCGTGCTAGCCCATAG
>JBATLA010000713.1:0-2982 GCA_049669945.1 Polyangiales bacterium
GGTGGCCTTGACGACGTCGATGAAGCTCGCGTCGATCTGGATGGTCTGGCTGTCAAGTGTCAGGTCGCCGTGGAGCGCCGTGGTCCAGAGGTATCCTCCAAGGAGAAAGTTCCAACCGTCACGCTGGCTTCTTGCCTCAATCGGAGCTGCGGAGGCAGGCGACGCTTCGTTGCCGCTTTGTGCGTGGGCGCCGGCAGCTGAGAGATCGGCGAGCGCGAGCATCAAGACAAGGTTGCCAATCGATCGAATGCGGCTCATCTCGACTCTCCAAGTTTGGCGTTACAATCCGCCCGCTCCCAATACCATCCTTTGAGGCCGGGGTGTGGCCTCTCCGTAGCAAAGTACGGAGCGCGCAAACCTTTCGTCATCTGTCGCCTGACTGAACACCACAAACGGTATTCTAGCGAACGGGCGTTCTTGCAGGAAGAATCGAGTGGTTCTAGAGTCCCCGGCAGAAAAGGTACCGTCGAGGAGTCAAGTCCTTTGACCTTACTAACCCGCAGTTGACCGAAAGGAAGCACGCGCCATGGCGACGAAAAGAAAGAAGAAGCCCGCGAGGAAGGCCCCCGCAAGGAAAGCGCCCGCGAGGAAGAGGCCCGCCAAGAAGAAGCCCGCGAGGAAGGCGCCGGCAAGGAAGACATCGGCGAAGAGGTCGCAGAGAAGGAATGATCTCATCGAGGGGATCGGGGAGCTTGCGGAGTTGGTCGCGGCGAGGCTCGAGGAGCGAAGTCTCCTCGCAGCTCGGGCAAGTAAGCCGGCAGCCAAGAAATCCACGCGGGCCAAGGGCGCAACAAAGCCGAAAGCCAAGAAGAGCAAGGCATCTACGAAGCTCCACACCGTGAAGCTGAACTGGAAAGAGGTCTACTACAGCAATTGCCCGATGATTTCGGCCAGCAACATCGACCAGGAACTGGGGTGGACCAAGGAAGAGTTCAAGAAGATCGGGGTCGACTACTCTTTTCTCCGGTCGCGTCGCGAGAACGACTGGTACCCGCACTACATCCACAACCTGGATAACATGATCCGCTTCGGTGGTTTGTTCCCCCCCATCGCCGTTCATGCGGACATCCGCAAGACGAGGCTCCTAGGGGCGACGTGGGTGTACGAAGGCGGCTGCATGCTGGTGCGCTCGAGGGACGACATCTATCGGATGAGCGATCTGAAGGGGAAGAAGATCGGACTCTCGAAGAGCTTGAACACCATCAAGAACGACTGGTGGCGCATCCAGGAGGAGCAAGGCATCGAGCTGATGCTCAGGATGAACGGCATGACCCGCGATGACGTGGAGATCGTGGAATTCCCCTACGCCGATGACTGGTACAACGATCCCAAGATGTTGGCGCCCTTGGAGAACCCATCGGATTTGTGGCTTCAACGCGACCACAAGCACGACCTCGCGTTCCGTCCGCTCGAGCCCGCGCTCGAAAAGGGCGTGGTCGATGCGATCTACACGCAAAGTAAGCCCTTCCAGCATCTCCAGGAGGCGACGGGCAAGTTCAAGGCGATCGAGGACCTGTCGAGGTACCCGGACTGGACCATGCAGGTCTGTAACCAACCCGCCATCGCCACGTGTACCAAGGAGATGGCCGACAAACACCCCGAGCTCGTCGTCACGTTCATGAAGGGCATGATCAGGGTCGGGCGCTGGGGTAACCAGCTCAAGCACGCCGCAGCGTCGATCCTCGACAGGCAAACGTTCTACCTAGACGTCGAGGACACATACAGGGGCATCAAGGATGTCGACCTCGTGCCCGACCTGTCGCCCCGGAACCTGGCGGCCGTCGAGATCGGCAAGGACTTCATGCTGAGCCACGGCTACATCAAGAACGACTTCGATGTGCATGAGTGGGCCGCGCCCGAGTTCCTCGAGCTAGCGGCGAAGGAACTGATCGAAGAACGGTGGAAAGAGAGAACCGAGGCGAAGCTTCCCGCCATGACGACGACACGGCTCGGCTAGTCAGCAGAGGCCAGGTCTCGCGAAACGCAGGACCTGGCCTCGTCGCGCTACCGACAATGGGAAAAGAGGCCACCGAGGCATGGAAGAAGGCGTCATTCAGGCGCTGCGCGGGATTGCAGACAAGGCCGGCTTCCATTGGGGAAACCTTTCGAAAGAGAAAGTGACCAGCAGGAGCGAACCATGAGTACCTCGTATCAGCTAGACACAATGATCAAAGTGGATGAGAGCCTGTGCATCACCTGCGGCGCTTGCATCAGGGCTTGCCCGGGTGGTTTGATTACGAAACAGGATTTCCCCGTCCCCATCGAAAACGGGTGGGACCAGTGCATTGACTGCGGTCACTGCGTCGCCATCTGTCCCACCGGGGCCATGCACCAGCGCTCGATGGGCCCTGAGGATTGCGAGCCGATTGACGTCCAGCTGATCCCCAAATGGGACCGGGTGCAGCAGTACCTGAAGACGCGCCGTTCGATTCGCGGCTACATCCAGCGACCCGTCGAAAAGGAAAAAGTCCTGGAGCTTTTGGATGTGGCCCGCTGGGCGCCGAACGGTGCGAACCGTCAGGTGATCCACTGGTTCGTGGTCAACGATCTGGCGAAGGTCCATCAGGTCGCCGAGATGACCATCGACTGGATGAAGGCCGTGAAGGAGAAGAACCCGGCACTTTATGCGGAAGCCAATCTGGAGATGTTCGTCTCAGCGTGGGACAGCGGCACCGATCGCATTGCCCGGGGAGCGCCCTGCATCATCATGGCCTGTGCTCCGAAAGACGAGCGGACGGCCCCTCCGGCGGCCATGATTGCCTTAGCCCACATTCAGATTGCGGCGCCCGGACTCGGTCTGGGAACCACGTTCACCGGCAGTATCAACACCGCTGGCCAGGGCTATCCGCCCCTGACCAAGTTGCTCGGGATCCCGGAAGGCTACATCCCGCATGGAACGTGCTTGATTGGATATCCAGCCGAGATGTACCATCGGATTCCCACGCGAAAGCCAGCCCACGTAACCTGGTGCTGAGAGCTGTC
>JBATLA010000714.1:0-1582 GCA_049669945.1 Polyangiales bacterium
CGTCGCGTCGTGCTCTAGAGAGTGAAGGCTCACGAGGAGCATCGCCGAAACAAAGGCCCCCTCCGCGCCGTGGGTCACGCGACAGAATATCGAGTACCGCGCCATTGGGCGTTTACGGTGAGCCCGATGCGCTGAGAGAGCGCGTTTCGGGCAACTCGGGGGGGATCTCTTTCCTCTCCCGCTGCCGTGAAGCGCCACGGCGTCGCGGTGCTTCGGCCTCGGGTCTTCCCGGTGTGTCTATCGTAGAAAAGCTGCCATCCTCCGGAGCATGACGCGCGCAGGAATCGTCGTCGGCATCGTCGTCGTGCTCATCGGAATGGCCGTCGCGGCGGATCTGGCCTTCGACCTCATCGTCGAAAAAGCAGTCGAGACCATCGGTCCTGCCATCACTGGAACCCGTGTCGAGATCGACGACGTCGACCTTTCGATCCTCGACGGCCAGGGCTCGCTCCAGGGACTGCGCATCGGAAATCCGAGAGGCTTCAAGACCAAGTATGCGTTTCGGCTCCGCGAGGTCCGCGTCCACCTCGTTCCGATGTCGATCTTCAGGGAGAAGATCGTCATCCGCGACATCCGCATCGATGAGCCCAACGTGAACTTCGAGCAGAAGGACGGCACCAACAACCTCGAGCGCATACTGAGGCACATCCAGTTGGCCCTCGGGGGAGGAGGCGGAGGTGACGAAGAAGCCGAGGGGAACGACGCCGAAGCGATCTGGGAGCAGCTCCTCGAGCAGAAAGTCCAGATCGACCACTTCCTGATGAAGGATGCGGCGGTGCACGCAAGCGGAGGGGTGCTCGAAGGCAAGCGCCTCGACGTGCCGCCGCTCACCATCGAGCTCGAGGGGCTCGGCACGGGTCCCGAAGGCGACTCGGTGGCCAGGGTGAGCGCCAAGGTGATGCGGCGCATATCGAGTCGCGTATCGCTCGCGGTGACCGAACGTATGCTCACGCTCGGGCTCGGGGGTCAGTCCGCGAGGAGCGAGCGCCGGCGCGAGTCGGATGGCGAAGACGAAACGCAAGAAGCGGACTCGACCCCCGACGACGAAGCGCCACGCCGAGGCAAGCACCGACGCCAATGAGCTGAGAGCCCGGATCGGATCCGCTTTCTTAGCCTATCGGGCTCAAGCTGAGAGCCGAATTGCGCGGTACTGAATGTTATGTCGCGTGGGGCGCGAACCTGAAAGGGCGTTTATCGCGACTATCAGCTACACGCACCGGTTCTTCGACCGGCAGTCTAGCGTCTTGTTCGCAAGCGACCCTGATGCATCCAAACGGCAAGCCGCAGAGCCGACCCAATGGCCGCTCCTTGCGCGCAGCCCGGTCAGCCGATGAAGAGGCGACTATCCGGGCGCTACAACGCCGCCGGCGCAACGCGAACAATTACGTATAGACCGATGCCGTCTTCGTGTGGTCATGTCGGCTCGGGTCTCTCGTTCTTTTGGGGCCGCTGTTGCGGTGTGCTCTTTGGTTTGGCCCGCTTCCCACTCGCTAGATCCTGCCCGGCGTCACGTCGTCAGGGTCTCGGAGGTAATGACATGCGCGCCGTTACAACACTCGTTTTCTCCGTCGCGATCTTGGCA
>JBATLA010000715.1:0-1918 GCA_049669945.1 Polyangiales bacterium
CTCTGCGGCCGCGCAACGCACGTCGTTCGACTCTTTGCCAAGACTAGCTTCGTTCATCGTGACGAGCGGACCATCGCGGTCGACGACGCGGACGGTCAGTCCGGTTACGTCGTAGGCGCGTCCAGCACGGACCGGGCGATCATTGTTCATCGAAGTCGTCGGACGGCGCGCGAGCCTCTCACGAACGGCAGCGATCGATTCCGCGAACCCTGCGTCTTGCAGGTCTGCGCGCACGTCGACGCCGCGTGCGGAAATCGCTCGGACCGCGCCGGCACCTTTGAAGAGCGCCGCCAGCAGATTGACGTCGGCGTCGACCTGACCGACCCGGACGAGCAGACCGCCGTTGCGACCGCGAAGCTCGACGCCACGAAGCTCCACGGTCCCGAAGGCAAGCCGAGCCTCTTCGATGCTCGTGTCGAGGCCGAGCCGGTCGCCGATGAGGCTTGAGACATGGGCAGCCGCGGCGGGGACACCCCACACACGAAGGCCGGTCACGAGCCCAAGCGCGACGAGCGCGGCTACCACCCATGCACGCCGCTCACTGAGGAACCGGAGCATCGGGGCGAGATTATGCCCCGCCTCGAGGGCAAATCCTAATAAAGCTTCCGGCTGTCGATCTGGATGGTGACAGGGCCCTCGACAACGGAATCGACGAGCATCATCGCGCGGAACGTGCCGGTCTCGACGGCCAGGCCTTTGGCTCGCAGTGCCTCGACGACCTCCAGGTACAGGCGCTCCGCGTCCTCGGGATCGGCAGCTCCTTCGAACGACGGCCGTCGTCCACGACGAACATCGCCGAAGAGCGTGAACTGCGAGACCACCAAGACCGCGCCACCGATGTCGTTCACCGATAGCGACATCTTCCCTTGGTCGTTTGGAAAGACACGAAGGCCTGCGATCTTGTCGGCGGTGTATTGAACGTCTTTGTCTTCGTCACCGCGCGCCGCGCCGAGGTAGACCAACAGGCCGCGGGCGATCGCGCCCACGGAGACAGCGTCAACCGTGACTCTGGCTTGGTTGACGCGCTGAACGACAGCTCGCATGCGGAACGGAGTAGCACACGCCAAATCGTCTTGCCCGAGCGGAGCGATGCGGAATACTCTGCCGCGATGAAACCGGTTGTAGGGCTGACTGGCGGGATCGCGAGCGGGAAAACCACCGTCGCACTCATGTTCAACGACCTCGGCATACCCGTGCTCGACGCCGACGATCTGGCGCGCGAAGTGGTCGAGCCGGGGACGCCGGGGCTTGCAGCGATCGTCGAGGAGTTCGGCGAAGATGTTCTCGACGAAGAGGGCGGGCTCGATCGCAAGAAGGTCGCCGATTTGGTGTTTGGCGACGAAGAGGCCCGCGAGACGCTCAACGCGATCATGCACCCGCGCATCGGAGCCGCGGGCGTCGAGCATATGCGCAGTTTTGAAGACTTCGAAGCCCCCTACCTGATCTACGAAGGCGCGCTCCTGGTTGAAACCGGGGCGTACAAGGCCTTTCAGGCGCTGGTCGTCGTGAGCGCCGAGGAATCCGTCCAACGGCTTCGGTTGATCGCCCGTGACGGGTTTACGCTGCCCGAGGCGAACGCGCGGATCGAAGCCCAGCTCCCGCTCGATCGCAAAGTCGCGGTCGCGGACTACGTCGTGACGAACAATGGGGACCTCGAAGCCACCCGGAGAGAAGTCCTAGAGATACACGAACGGCTCGTCGCGAAATTCGGAGCCAAGGAGTCGACCTAGTGGGCACCCTTGCTCGGTCGGTGCTGGTGACGGGTTTTCCGGGGCGCCAGCCTGCCATCCACCTGGTGCGGGAGCTGGCGCTTCACGGGGAGCGTTCGGTTTGCTGCCTGGTCACCGCGGGCCGCGAGGAGCGAGCTTGCGAGCTGGTTGACGCCCTGCCCGCGGAAGCGCGAGGCCGAGTCTCGCTT
>JBATLA010000716.1:0-2236 GCA_049669945.1 Polyangiales bacterium
CACCACGCTCGAAACGATGCGGCCCGAATCGCTCCGTGCGCTCGCGGAGGAAGCGCGGGCGGCGGGCGGCGAGCCAATTTCCGCACTGTCGATCGTACTTGCGGGAAATCTCTTCACCGCGGCCGCCCGCGCAGTGCTCGTCCCGCTGCTCCTCGGCATTCCGGTGACCGTGAAGGCATCCTCTCGCGAGACCCTGTTCCCGAGGCTGCTCCAGGAAGCGCTTCGACGTGTAGACCCCGAGCTCGGCGAAGCGATCGAGATCGTCGTTTTCGCGGGAGGCGATGTAGAGCGAGAGACGTCATTGATCGAGGGCGCAGAGCGGACGGCCGTCTACGGATCCGACCGCACCATCGATGCGATGCAACAGCGGCACCCGAACGCAAACCTGATCGCGCACGGGCATGGCGTAAGCGCTGCGTACTGCGGTCCCGAAGCACTGCGTGAAGGGCAGGTAGAGGAGACCATCGAGCAGCTCGCGTTGGACGTCTGTGCCTACGACCAGCGTGGATGCCTATCGCCGCAGATCATCTATGCTGCGGCCGATTCCGAGCCCGCCCTGTTCACCTTTGTCGAACGGCTCGCAAGCGAGGGGTTGGCAGCCCTCGAGAAGGAGCTTCCCCGAGGCCCTCTCCCAGTGGATGTCGGCGCGGCGCAGGCGCAATGGCGCGGCCTCGCAGAAGTCGAAGGATCACTGGTGGTGGGCAACACGTACGGCATCGCCGTCCGGCCGCCGCAACCGGTGCGATGGAGTCCCGGGTACCGCAACGTGACCCTTGCGCCTGTGCGCGATCGCGCCGAGGCGGTTCGGGCCATGGAGGCCTTCGGCACGAGTCTCAAGTGCGTCGGTGCCGACCCGATCTCATCGGCGAGTCTTGGCGTAGAGCTCGACCGAAACGAGGCATTGAGTGCCTACCTGTGCCCGCTCGGCACGATGCAAACGCCGCCGCTCGATGCCCTGGCCGACGGCAAACCCGTCTGGCAGGGACTTCTTCGCTAGACGCCGATGAAGAGACGCTGCCCGAAGTTGCGCTCGAGCTTGGCGTTGAAAATCTTCGACGCCGCGCTCTCGATGTCGTACTCGATTCGCTTGAACTCGAAGGACCGGGTGTCGCTGTCGAAGATCGTGTAGCTGGCACGGTTGTCGTAGTCTCGAGGCTGACCGACCGAACCCACGCTCACGATGTACTTGGTGCCATCCTCGAGCACGAAGTCTTCCGGCGGAAGCTCTTCGACCTCGCCCGTGCGCAGACCGAACACCTTGCAGAGGTGTGAATGGCCGATCAGCGTGATGTGGCCGAGGTCGCTCAAGATCGGCAGGCACTCGGCTGCTTGATCGGGTGCGAAGATGTATTCGAACTCCTCGAGGCGGACGGGAGATCCGTGGCAAAGGTCGACGCCGATCGACTCCAAGCGGTGCTGGTAGGGCAGTTGCTTGAGCCAGGCCATGTTCTCGGCCGTGAGTTGGCGCGCGTGAAGGTCGAGGGCATCGCGCGCAGCTTCGTAGTAGTACGAATAGTCCATCCGACCGGCGACCGCGGCGTCGTGGTTGCCTAGAATCGTCACCTCGGCCACGTCGCGCACGATGTCCGCACACTGGTTGGGGCTGCCGCCGTATCCAACCACGTCGCCGAGGCAGTAGTAGACGTCGATATCCTCGTTGGAGTACGCGTCCATCACCGCGGACATGGCCTCCAAATTGGCGTGAACGTCGCTGAATATCCCGAGCCGCATGATTAGGTTCGCCGGTTACCCCGAATGCTCCATGGTACACGAAAGGTCACGCCCGGTCGAAGTACCGTGCAAGGCCTCGAGCCGCGCCAGGACGGCTAGATTGGACTGAACCTCGGCGTCGCTCAAGCCGTGTTCAGACCTCACGGGCACGATTTCCGCGAACCTCTGTCGTAGAGCGGCAATCAGCGATCGTGCGTCGCTGGCGAAGCCGAAACGCACGGCCTGAAGCACCAAAGCATCGGACATGGCGAGGCCGAATCGAAGGCTGTCAGCGACAATTTGCCTTCGGGAAAGCTCGAAGACCGTCCTCGGCACGCTGTGCAGTAGCAGCGCATGCTCCACGCGCTCCGGCTCACTCCAACGCTCGAGTTCGCGCAAGCGCCGGAGTGCCCCCGCGGCGTCGGCTGCATCGACTTCCATCGTGAAGGGGTGCGCTGCGACGCCGACCGGAGGCGGCATCGATCGACACGCGTCCGCGGCTCGTGCCCAGCGCTCCTTCGAAGTC
>JBATLA010000717.1:0-3036 GCA_049669945.1 Polyangiales bacterium
GCATCGAGAAGCCCAAAGAGGAGCGACTCGAAAAGCGCCAGGATTCCTTCGTCAATGCCGTCGATGATTGGGCCGATGACATCACTGACGCCCAGGAAGCCTCGCTCCGGCAGTTCATTGCCACGCTTCCGGATGAAGGCGCGCTCCGGCTACGCGCGGACGAACAGCGACTCGAGCGGGTTGGCGCGGTCATGCGCAAGCATCCGGGCCCGGAAGCGATTCGCGCAGCCCTCTGGAAAGAGTGGAAAGATCGCGAGCAATGGGGGCTCGAAGTGCGTACCCCGGCCGAGCGTCGCGCCGAAGGCCGCAGAGCCATCCTCCTCGTGTACGGAATGCTCGATGCCGAACAAAGAGACCATGCGAGCGAGCATCTCCACGAGCTCCACGACAAGGTGAAGGCGTTTCTCTCCGCCTCGGGCTCTTAGAACGGCTCTAAAAGAGCCAGCCTCGGAGCCAGTGTGGGGGCGGTGGGGCGGGACAAACTGAGGCTCTAGAAGAGCCAGCCTAAGAAGAACTTGAACACGTGCGAGTTGGTCCGGTACTCCGCCGAGGTGTAGCTGTTCATGCCGATCGTGTAGCTGAAGTCGAAGTTCAGCGGGCCGAGATCGAACTGTGTGCCCAAGCGAAGCCCGGCGACGTAAATCGCCAGCGGGTATCCGGGAATGTCCTTCGGCTTGAACTTGAACGCCTTACGATTGCCATTGACGTCGGCGAAGCCCCGGAGGTTGAAGGTGCTCACCCAGCCGCCGTAGACGAACAGTTTGAAGTAGGGGTTCGCGTAGGGGACGTAGCCCGCGATCAACGGAATCTCGAGCTGGTTCATCCGGGCCCGCTGGTCTTTTAGAGCGTCGGGGATGGGGTTGCCTTCGTACTCGGCGATCTGCTGGAGCTGTTCGCCGATGTCGAAATAGAAACGGCTGAATCCGATCGCTATCTCGCCGAAGATCTTCCCTGCAGTCACTCGGGCGGCCAGTTGCATGCCCCAGTTCGGGAAGGTCGCAGGATTTCGGCCGCCGACGGTTCCCTCGTAGACGGGGTTGTCGCCGGGTCCCAAGGGGCCGTAGGAGTAAAGGTCAATACTCGGAACCCGCGGCACCAGCGTCGTGCTGCCGATGCCAACCGCCACTTTGACGTCCATTTTGGGAACCGCGGATGCGTTGCTCGGGGCGAGCCACGCCGACGCGCAGAGGATGGTGAGAGCAAGGGCTGAAAGCAGTTTCTTCATCGTTCAAACCCTCTAGGCGGGGAAGTAGTAGTCCTTGCCATCGATGTGGAATCGCTTGTCCATGATGCGCGGCCACATCGGCTTCACCTTGAGCTTCTCGTTCTGCCAGTTCTCGTGCTCCTCGCGGAGCTTCTCGTACAGCTCCGGCATCTGTTCCTTGAGGTTGATCTCTTCGGATTGGTCGGTGATGAGATTGTAGAGCTCGGCCCAGCCGTCGCGCGTGCTCAAGATGAGCTTGTAGTCGCCATCGCGGAGCGCCCAGATGTGATCGGCGCGCCAGAAGAGTGCCTCGTGGGGGCGCCCCTTGTTCTTGCCGGTGACGTACGGGACGATGTTGACGCCGTCGTATTCCCGGTCGCTCGGAAGTACGCCGCCCGCTGCCGCGACGGAGGTGGCGTAGATGTCCGTTGATGAGACCGGGTACTTGTAGCGTGTTCCGGCCGGCACTTTGCCCTTCCACTTCATCATGAAGGGCACGCGGATGCCGCCCTCGAACTGCGTGAGCTTGCCGGCCTTGAGTGGGCCGTTGTCGGTCGCGTGTGTGTACGAGGCGCCGCCGTTGTCGCTGAGGAACCAGATGATCGTGTCGTCTTCGATGCCGAGGTCCTTCACCTTCTGGTGGACGTCGCCGATCGCGTCGTCGAGCGCCGAGATCATCGAGTAGTAGACGCGCTTGTTCTCGTCCTCGACCTGCGGGTACTTGCAGTAGTACTCGACCGGCGCCTGGAAAGGCACATGCGGAGCCGAGAACGCCCCGTAGATGAAGAACGGCTCGTCCTTGTGGTCTTCCATGTACTTCATCATCTCGTCACGGAAGGCGAAGGTGAGGTACTCCTCTTCGTCGATCTCCTTGCCGTTCCGCAGGATTGCGGCCTGCTCTTTGCGGCCGGTCTTCCATTGGTGCTGCGCGCTGAAGGAATCGTGCTCGTGGTTGATGATGCCCGACCAGTTCTTCTTCGGCGCGTAGAGCGAAAACGCGCCCATGAAGCCATACTGGTAGTCGAAGCCTCGGGCCTCCGGCACCTGCTCGCGGTGAATACCGAGGTGCCACTTGCCGATCAGCGCGGTGCTGTAGTTGTACTTCTTCAGGATCTCCGAGAGCATGATCTCGGTGGGCGGCACGCCTTGCTTGTGTACCTGCCAGGCGGACGGGAACGAGGGCTTTGCCTTGACCTTGAACTCGCCGGTGTCGACCAGCCAGCGACCCGAGATGTACTCTACGTAATTGCTCGGATAGAACTCCATCACCTGTGTCTCGAAGCCGTAGCGGTTCTGGACGCGGCCTGTCATCAGCCCGGCGCGAGCGGGCGCGCAAGTTGGCGCCGTCGCGTAGCCCTCTTCGAAAACGACGCCCTCTTTGCCGATCTGATCGATGTTCGGGGTCGAGATGTGCTCGACTCCGTACGCGCTGACTTCGTAAGGACCGAGATCGTCGGCGAGCAGGATGATGATGTTCGGTTGGCGCGCCTTCTTCTTCTCCGCCTCGAGCGGAGCGGTCATGAAGGCTTCCTTGCTCTTCTCGAGCCCCTTGTCCCACTTGATGCGCCACTTGACGCGGGTAATCGAGCAGCTGACGAGTACGAGGCCGAGGCCCACCAAGAGAAACGCGCGCAGGTAGCGGTATTTCATGATTCCCACGGGAGCCCTACAACGAACGAATCGAAATTGGAAACGCAAAGTTTGCACCGGCGCTCATTCGGTTTTCGTCTACTATCGGGTCATGCGCAGAGGATGGCTCGGGGCGCTGATTGCGGCATTGCTCGTACCCGCGGTCGCGCAGGCGGGAAACAGTGACGAGGTCAACGCGGGCC
>JBATLA010000718.1:0-1894 GCA_049669945.1 Polyangiales bacterium
GGCGTCTCCAGGAAGCGCGCGCTGGGCGCCTGGAAGATGCGCTTGATGCGTGGAGCAACGCGCTCGTGGCCGAGCCGGCGGACGAAGACACACGCGCGGAAGTCGGGCGCTTGGCGGCCGGGCTAGGCGCATGGGAGCGGTACCTCGGGACCTGTGAGCGAGCGGCCATGGCGACGGACGACGTGGAGCTGCGCGGTTCGTTCTTGCGGAGGGTGGCGGAGACCCAAGACCGCGAGCTCGGGGATCCGCGAGCGGCCATCGTCACGTTCCGACGCGTGTTGGAGGCGAACCCCGAGGCGACCGCGACCCTCGACGACTTGGAAGGTCTCCAAGTAATGGTCGGCGATTGGGAAGGACTTGCGTGGGTTTACGAGCAGAAGCTCGACCATGCTCAAGATCCTGTGGTGCGCGCTGATCTGCTTTCGAGGCTTGGTGCGCTCTCCGAGGAGCAGCTCTCCAACCCCGAGCGGGCGGTGTCGTACTACCAACAGGCGGCCGGGGAGAACCCGGACGACGGCGCCGCCTACGAAGCGCTGGATCGCCTCTTTGCATCGGTGAACGACTCCGAGCGCTTGGCCGAGGTGCTCGAGCGCAGGATGGAGATCGAGTCCGAGTCGGAGGTTCGCATCGAGGTGGGCATGCGGCTGGCCGAGCTCTACGAGGCCCAGCTCCGCCGACCGGATGCCGCGTGCGACGCGCTTCGGGCGGTAGTCGACACCGACCCCGAGCATCATGGCGCGCTCGAGGGCTTGAGCCGTCTCTATGAGCGGCAAGGGCAGTGGCAGGACCTCGTTGAAGTTTTGCAGCGGCGCGCCGACTCGGCGGGTCATGAATCGGAGCGGGTCATGCTGACCCATCAGGTCGGCAATGTGATGGAGCGCGAGCTCGACGACGAGCTGAGCGCGATCGCTGTGTACGGGCAAGTCCTCCGCATCGATCCGACCCACGAGCCGTCCGTGCAGGCGCTTTTGCGCATCACCAAGCTCGCCGACTACCGCGAGGACGCCGCCGCGGTCGTCGAGCCGTATCTTCGCGCGCAGGAGCGTTGGAACGATTTGGCTGCGCTCCTTCGGCTCCGGGCCGACGCGATGACCGATCCTCACCAGAAGGCGGAACAGCTCGTCACGCTGGCGGACGTTCACGAACAAGGCCGCCAGGACCCCAATGCGGCGCTCGACGCGCTTCTTCAGTCGATTGGCGAGCGTCCCGACGATGAGACCATCCTCGAGCGCGCCGAGGGCATCGCCGGAAGCCTCCAGCGCTGGTCCGAGCTGGTCGACGTTCTATTCGCCGAAGGGAGCGCGAGTCTGGACCCGGTCCTCGGTGCGGCCCTCTACGGACGCGCGGCTCGCATCTGCGAGGAGGAGCTCCGCGATCTCAGCAAGGCGATCGAAGCGCACGAGCGCGCGTTGTCGCTCCTCGGCGACGAGCCCGAGATCCTCGAGGCGCTCGATCGGCTGCTTCAAGCGACCGAGCAATGGGACCGGTTGCATGAAGTGCTTTCGCGCAGGCTGGACTTGCGCGATGCGGACCGCGCGACCTTGCTTTTGCGCCAAGGGGAGCTCCGCGCAGGTCACCTCGGCGACTTCGAGGGCGCGCTAGGGGCCTACCAGCAAGCGATGGAGCAGGACCCGGGCCGGGAAGATACGTTGGCTGCCGTGCGCGGCCTCGCGTCGAAGCCCGAGGTGGCAGGGAATGCGCTCGACCTCTTGGAGGAGCACTACCGCAACACCGGCGAGCTCGAACAGGTCGTCCAGCTCTACCAGCAACGCGTAGAGATCGCGCCGAGCGACGCCGATCGCGTGGCGTTGCTGACCGAAGCGGCGGAGATTTGGGAGCACGACATCGGACGGCCCGAGGAGGCGCTCGCTGCGATGTGCGACGCGGTCCGAAC